>JAURHZ010000219.1 GCA_030833025.1 Armatimonadota bacterium | reverse complement strand
GGATGGTGACATCACCGGATGCATCCTTTGTCACGAGCTGAAACAGCGTCTCGATACCCCAGCGAAGCCCCGCGTTGTCGGTGCCCATGAGGCGGATTTCATTCCCCGATGCGCGGATTTCATAGCCTTCCGGGTGTGCACCGGCAGTGGTTTTTGCAACGCCAACCACCAGCCGCGTAGATGACTTAGCATTAATAGTGATGCCAGCGGCGCGGCACAAGGTTTCAAAGCGTGTCCGAAGCTCGGTAGGGATTTTTCCCACTAGCGCGATGTTTTTGCACCGAATACGCATTCGGCTTGCGGTGTCGATGCGTTGAAACTTTGGCGTCGGGATGATGACGGGAGGTGGCGGAGTGAAGATATGCTGTGGCTTCCCCGCAGGCTTCAAACTAGCAACTCTTCCCTTTGGTGTCTCCGGTCGTGGGCCAACGCTGAGACGGAGACTATGACTGAGTGGTTTACCATATGTGATTGGGGCTGCGGGTGACCCGATGCCCATCCAGAAAACTGGGTATGCCTTAGCCCAGCCTTGCGTGTCCGAGCGTGCATCGAAGAGGACATTTCCCGCGCTCGAGATCACTTCGCACTGTAGATTTCCGATGGCGGTGTTGACTTCCCAGCTGCGAAACGCATCCGGGCAGAGGCGGTTCTGCTGCTGGCTACGCCCGGGTGCTGGAAGCCGGGATGGGATGCGTAGTGGGGCGCCATCCGCGTAGCCGGAATTGCCTATCAGCAGAGGGCTAGAGAGATATGCGCAGGCATATTCAATCTCGGCGGGGATATCGCGGAGGAGATTTGCGGTCATGTCGACCTGGATGCCATCCGGGTCTGTGATGCTAAATCGGTAAGTAACGCTGACATCCGGGTTTGTGGCGATGACCTCTGCGGCAAAGCCTCCCGGAACCGCGACCCAGCCGGTGGTAGACCACTTCGCGCTTGGCATCCCGAACAGCTGGCCCGTCCAGCCGGCTTTGACGACATAGAGGGTCGACTTGACGGCGACGGGGATGTTATCGAGGGAGAGGGACAGCCCTGCGGCGGGGGACCAGGCAAGGCTCCAGCGTCCATGGGACTTTGCGGGGAGGAGAGGGCTCTGCGGTACTACCATGGGACATTCTAGCGGGTATGTGCTGTGGGAATGCAAGTGTGGGAAGGGGTGGCAAAATTGAGTATGGTGCTTCCTGTAACGTTCAGGGTGTAATCCTCTCATAGAAAACAATCAATGGTTCGGTTATTTCGTTTGTTGCGAATAATTCGATTGTGATGCATGCTGAGGTTATGAAATTAATGACGTTAGAGAGAACCGCGGACGTTGAAGTTGTAGCGACAACTGTCGCTGCATTGCGCTCTGGAACCCTTTGTATTACAAGCGACAATAGTGTCGTTTCTGTGCCAAGTGATGTCGCGAGTCTTGTTCTGAGTGTCATTGATAGCTGGGCTGCAGGCAGTAACGTGACGGTTGTTGCGCACAGTGACCTTCTCACGACTCAGCAAGTTGCTGATGTAATGCAAGTTTCACGACCATTTGTAACAAGATTGGTTGATCGAGGCGAAATCGCATGTGTTCGTGTTGGTAAGCATCGGCGGGTCTCGGCAGCAAGCGTCATTGAATTTTTGGAACAAACTCGGCAAGCTGGAGTGACGGCAATTGCTGATGAGGCACGACAGAACGTGGCAGACAATCTCTACTAGGCCACCTTCAAGTGCTCCGAGCGGTCATTGATGCGAACATTTTTTACTCAGCATTTCAGCGTGATCTGCTGTGGAATTTGGTTGGTTCTACGGCTGTTTCAGTCAAAAGATCAGTGTAGGGGTAATGACTGAGGAACAGTGCGATGCGTTTTTGCTCGTGCAAACAAGAAAACTATCCCACCCACCACTTCGTACCGCTTAATCAACTATGGCAGGAGACCGCTCTCCCGCGGGTGAAATCAACAAACGTACTAATAGTCGTGCGGAGGCACCTATGTCAGCCAGTGCATCATCCAAAATCATCGGCGTTTCTATCGTCCCGCACACTACTGCGCCTGAAATGCGCTATCGAGAGCAGCGTGGGTCAGGACCTGCGGCGCTCGTCCGCCTTTTCATAAAGGGGGATGCCCTCCCTGGGATATTCAATGGCAAGACGCCAAGTGAGCTGATCGCGAGTGGTGACTGGGCATGGCATGACACCGCAACGGCCATTAAGGGCACTTCGGACACGCTCTCTGTCTGGACATTTAATGGCAAATCAGCCGCCTGGGGGACTGGAAAGACATTCACGGTGGATGGCGATGGTCTGGATAAAACCAGCATCCGTATTGAACAACCAAAAGCGTGGATTTCGGCGGTCACGTATCGTGGCCCGGCTGGCGCCGTCCACCCAGACCGCGTCGTTGTGCATGTCCGAAATGAGCAGAAGACAAGTCTGAAGGTCACGGGATTACGTGTATGGACATCGGCTAAAAGTGCTCCGTGGCAGGTTCTTCATGCTGGCAGCTGGCTCCCGGTCACGGTTACGATTGGCGCATCTGACAGTGGCGTAATCGATAAATATATCCCGAACTTGCCACTTTCATATGCCGCTGTCGAGCTACGCACATCCGGTGGATCTCTTTGGGCATACTCTCGTGTAAAGGCGGAGCACTTTGCGATAAGTGGTGGATGGATTAATAACGAAGGCTCGGATGCACACAAAGACCCGCTATTTCTCTCGCTACTGAAGTCGCTGCATATCGATACGGCGCACTATCAGGAGCTCTCGGGTTACAGCGACAACCCTGCGCTGTTTGCCAAGTATCCGCTGAAGCGGTTCAACAAGCTCGATCCCATCGATGTCTACAGCAAGCCAGAAAAGCTCATCGACGTCCATGCTGTGGAGTTTCTTGGCGAGCCGCAATACGGCGGGGGGAAGCCCGTCCCGCCTCAGGAAATCTATGACAAGCTGCTGCCATATCGGTCATCGCCGCTCCCGACATCGGTGACGCACAGCGAGGAACGCATCTGGCGCTGGTACGCAGGTCTCTCCGACTTTCCACACTACGATGCCTATCGCGTGACTGCTCCAGCGGCGGATGCATGGATGCTGTACGACCGTTGGGGTGGCAAGAAAATACGCTGGGGGGCGCCACTTGAAACCATCGGAGTAATGTGCCGGTCGCTGCGCGAGCTGAACCAGCCGATGCCGTGTGCGTACTGGTCGCAGGGGCCGCATGAGGGCTGGGATGATCCATTTGATGGTCGTAAACGGCGCAGCCCGACGCCGGCGGAGCTGCGTACGCAGGCCATCCATGCCATCGGTGCGCGGATTACTAGCCTCTACTGGTTCAATTTGAGCCTAAATTCATTGATGATGTTCCCGGATACCTGGGATGCGATGCGCAGAGTTGGTCGCGAGATCCGGATGGTTGAGCCGATTCTCCTTGATGGCGACCATACGGCATTTCGTAAGCAGGGCCTGCTTGGTGCGGGGCCTGACTGGGAGCTGTCGGTTGTCTCAAGCGCTGATGCAGCCCTTTGTGTCGCCGCAGATGTCGCTTACAAAATTGCAGACAATGGTCAGGAGTTTGTTTTTGGCAAGCCGCGCGCGGTGCGCTTTGCGTTTCCGCTACCTGGTCGGCTGCGGAAGGCAGTGGATGTCTTCCGTATTGATGCCGATGGTATCTACGATGTGAAGTGGCAAGCGAAGGGCGATGGCATTTTGATTGATGATGTCCGAGCTGAGGATGCCTTGTATGTTGTCGGGCTATCGAAGGCGGTGCGTGTTGGTGTACAAAACCGACATGAGGCGGCGCTTGTGTATGAAAAGTCGTATCCGGTAGATAAGGCTGCATTGGATGTGCTTTGGAAGCGCGAGGCGGAGAAGCGTAAGAAGAAGCGCTAGTGCGGTTGTTACGGATGGTGCAAGCTTGGTGGATGTCAAAATGTCTGCGTAGGGGAGGGCTGCCACGCCCTCCCGTTGTTACGGTGTGTCCTTCTTTGGTTGATTGACGATCTTGGAATTCGCTTGCGCGGTAGATGCCTCGCGTTCGTGCCGAAGTCGCCGGTACACACTGACAACACTGATGTCGGTGGCTGTACTTTCGTCTCCCGGCCCTCTCGCTCAACATTCCACCGCGCTACGCGTTGTCCCGCTTTTCTGTGACGGTTTTTGAAGGTTTGATGGATTCAAAATCTCTGTGACCGCCGTGTCCGCCCGCACGTATCGGCGTTGATGTAATGGATTATGTCTGCTTGGCGGATGCAAAATATCTGCTTGGGTGTCCGACCACTTCACGGACATCTAGCCGATGCA
>JAURHZ010000218.1 GCA_030833025.1 Armatimonadota bacterium | reverse complement strand
GGCATCTTGATGTCATCAGAAGCCGTGGTCACGCGGTGAATCAGAGCTTTTGCCGCTGCATCTTTTGATGAGCGAATTCCCTTCGACAAGATGTACTTTCGTATACCGGCCGAGGATGAGAAGTCTATTCCAGCCGCAGCATTTGCTGTTCGGTGGCATGTAGCGCACCGTGTGACAAGCAGTGGACGAACGTGCTCTTCAAAGTGGTTATTGCCTTGCCCAGCGGCAGGTCTGCCAATGCACGAAATGACGAGAAGCATGAACACTGCGATGGTCACAGGTACCGGGTCGGATTGTTTCATGGTCACTCATTAACGAACTTAGGTGGTCTTGATATAGGATTCTGCGGTGGAAGCAAGCAGGCGATCAAAGTCACTATTACAGACATAGTCAGCTGTTGTCAGGCGGGTTACATCGGCAATTGAGTGCCGGATATCCCCAAGGCGTTCAGGTTGAAAATCTATTTTCGAACGCGAACCTGTTGTCACGATGATCTGTTCAGCAAGCTCTCGAATACTTAGGCTCTTACCACACGCAACGTTGTATACACCGGACATGTTTGCTGTCGTTGCGGCATGCCAGTTAGCTCCAGCGATGTCCGAAACGTGCACAAAGTCTCTGGTCTGGCCACCGTCACCAAAGATTGTAATGTCCTCACCATTTAGCGCACGACTCAGAAAGATTGGTACGGCCGCTGCATAGGCGCTCTTTGGATTTTGCCGAGGTCCAAAGACATTAAAGTAACGAAGGCACGTTGTCTCTAGACGGCCCATCGCCGTGTACATCGCACAGTAATATTCGCCATCGAGCTTTGTAACTGCATACGGACTCTTTGGGCATGGGGGTAATGATTCCACTTTTGGAAGCGTTGGGTCATCACCGTAAATCGCTGCCGTCGATGACAAAACCAGCTTATTGACACCTGCCTGTGCAGCTGCTTCAAGAACATTGAGCGTACCAAGCGTATTCACGGCGACGCATTCCTGCGGCTTCATCATCGATTCCGGAACCGATATCATCGCCGCCAAATGGAATACATAGTCGATGCCTTCCATCGCACTGTTCAACGCCGCGACATCTTCGATGGAGCCCTCGATCAGCTCATGCGGTATGCCGCGCAGATTTTCACGAAACCCTGACCGGAAGTTATCAAGGATGCGGACATCAGCATGCTGAGACGCCAGAGCTGCAATATGTGAGCCTATAAATCCCGCTCCGCCGGTGATAAGGACTTTAGACCGTGTCATGATGCAGGCCCTTGTTGTACGTCATTGATGATGAGTCGAAGCATTAGGTCGTTCTTTTGGATGCTTTTGAGGAGCTGGATTTGTGTACGGGCGCGGTCAAGGTTTTGGTTAGGACGATAGACGCGGAAATACGTATCCCCTTCCAAGTGGTCCTTCAGAAACCTAGTTGCCTGCTCAAGGATGATTGTCTTTGCTCCAAGGAGGAGCATTGAGCGTTCCTCCTCTGTCAGCAGTTCTCCAGCACCATTGAGAAAACCCGCAGCCAGCGCCGAGAACAAATCTATGTCGACATTAACTTTTGAGAGGTCGGTCTCATCCTCACTTGCCGTACAAGTAGTTGAGCGAACTAGATCACCAAAGTCATGAACAGATAACCCGGGCATCACCGTGTCCAAGTCAATGACTGCGAGTCCTTCGGATGTATCGCTGTCAAACAAAACATTTGCCACTTTGGCATCATTATGAACAACGCGCTCCGGGAGCACACGAGCATCCCAAGCCTCCTGAATCAACCCATGCCAAGGTTTCTGTTCGAATAGCCAGTCAACTTCTGGTTGACATCCCCGAAGCCTGTCGCACGCATCGCCCGCAACCGCTAACTCAAATGCACTAAAGCGCTGCGGTGTGTGATGAAAGCCAGGGATGGTCTCATGAAGCCTTGGCTTATCGAGGTCTGCGACAACGCGTTGGAACATCCCAAATGCAAATGCAGCCTCGTAAGCATCATCACTGCTTTCCGGAACGACGCGCGAGAATGCGTTTGCGATGTAATCCTGTGTGCGCCAGTAGTTCCCCGATGAATCCTGCCAGTAAAAGTTGCCATCGCGGGTTGGATATACCGTCTGCACGCGACGTTCCACATCGGTGACGCCATTACGCGAAAACCAAACACGCGCATGCTCCGTTACGCGAACGACGTTTTCCATCACATATGGCACATTCTTGAAGACGTTATGGTTTATCCGTTGATGTACCAGACTTCTGACGCCACCGGTTACTTCATAGCGTGCGAGATACGTGTCGTTGATGTGCCCTCCTGCGAGAACCTCGACGCTTACACAGCGTCCGCATTCCGGATACTGGGCGCACAGCTCACGTTGGAAATGTGCATCAATCATGATGGACCTCCGCAACCAATGGTGATGTATATATCCCTTGGCTCGTAAAGTCAGCAAGAGCACTCACTACTTCGTCACGGTCATCCGGATACGTAAGACCAAACCATCGTCCAGAGGTACCGAGTACCTTTACCGTGGCCACGCCCGTTACCATTTGGTGCGTCACGGCGCTTGGAAGGTAGCACTCGGCCTTAAGAGATGCTTGATTCTCACCATAGAAGTGGCGAAAATAGGCCTCACATTGGTCAAGAAAGTCCGGGGTAAATCCCCAGAAGTTCATCGATACCAAGGTATCCAAATGAAGCAGCTGTGTTGATCCATCGGCGAAGGTAGACAGTACACCCGAATCGCAGCGTGTCAAAGCCGTGTGCTCTGTAACATCGATGAGGTTACCAGTAGCGTCGACCTGACAAACTCCTCGGGAGACAGAACCATGTGGACTTAATGTCCCATCAACTTCAAAGGCAACCATCGCGTATTTTCCGGATTGATTGTCAACCGACTTGAGGTACTCAGCCATTTGTACAAATGCATCTCTGCCATAAAAGTCATCAGCGTTAATGACTGCGAATGGCCCGTTCACTTCGGGCTTAGCACACCAGACAGCGTGGGCTGTCCCCCAAGGTTTTGTGCGTTCGCTCGATGCGACACAACCGGTTGGCAAATTATCCAGTTCCTGATAGACATACGCGACCTGAATTTGTTTGCTGTAGCGAGCACCAATACCCTCTTCAAATGCGCTTGAAAATGCTTTACGAATGACAAACACAACTTTGTCAAACCCAGCAGAAATGGCATCGTGGACTGAGTAGTCCAGAATCGTCTCACCACTCGGGCCGACGCCAGCAAGCTGCTTCGTACCACCAAAGCGGCTTCCCATACCCGCAGCCATCACTACCAACGTTGGCGCCATTCAGATTGCTTCCATTCCAATCGAGTTCACGGACAAGTTCATCTACACCTGCTTGATTAGCTGCTTCAAGACATGTCCGTGGACATCTGTGAGGCGGCGGTTGACACCATTATGCCTAAAAGTAAGCGATGTATGATCAACACCCAGCAGTGCAAGGACTGTTGCGTGCACATCGTAACCTGTAACCGGATTTTGTGCGACCCTGTAGCCCCATTCATCCGTGGCTCCGACATCGGTTCCACCTTTGATTCCACCACCAGCCAACCAGGTCGTAAAGGCCTCAGGATTATGGTCACGACCTTTGCCGCCTTGGCTGCATGGCATCCGTCCGAATTCGCTGGTGCATAGAACGACGGTGTCGTCTAGCAGCCCACGGCTTTTTAGATCACGGAGCAGTCCGGCCACAGGCGTGTCCAGCTCTGTTGCCATGTCCCCATGGTCCTTGCGCAAATCTTCATGCGAATCCCAGTTACGCCGTGGGAACCCGTTATCCGCACCGCTCCAAACTTGTACAAATCGCACACCACGCTCAAGTAACCTACGGGCAACAAGACATCGTGTCCCGAGGTCATTAGTTTGCGCTGTACCGATTCCGTATAGCTGTCGCGTTGCGGCCGATTCCTTGGAAATGTCCATCGCTTCCGGCGCGGAGAGTTGCAGCTTTGCAGCGAGTTGGTGACTATGTATGCGTGCTATCAAGGCATCATCAGCCCCATGCTGGCGTGCATCTAACCGGTTGATATCCGACAGAAATCGCTTGCGTGCGACCTCTGCGGCTGATGCATTGTTTCCGGTTGGAGGTTGCAGATCCCTGATTGCAGTTTTGCTTCCAGGGCGGATAACGACACCCTGAGTTGCGGCAGGTAAAAATCCGGCACCCCAGTTCGCAGGACCATTTGGAGGAACGCCGCGGGAATCCGGGAGAGCTACGAAAACAGGTAGGTTATCAGTCAGGCTTCCAAGGCCATGGGCAATCCAAGCGCCCATCGATGGAAACCCAGGCTGAACAAACCCTGTCGTTTGCAGAAACG
>JAURHZ010000217.1 GCA_030833025.1 Armatimonadota bacterium | reverse complement strand
AGAACTGAGTATCTGTCTTTTCCTGTCGCCCATATTTCGTTGTAGAGAAACTCCATGCCTTTTTCCTGCCAGGGGCGGGCTGTGCAATCCAGCCAGTCATCGGGATGGTGATCATCGCCACGGCACCTGCAGAGTGGGCCTTTGTACAAAAATCATCCACAAACCCGCCTTGTTTTGGGTTGTCGTGGGGGATGGTCTCAAAGAACCAGTCAGAGCCTTTGTTGTCGGCATTCGCCAGCCAGTTGTAGCGACTGGTGTTGTTCCCACCGAAGCGGTCTACCGGACAGCGGTATCCCGGAGCATCCTTTTGGGCATAGCTCGCACCGTAAATCTCAGGAGAAATAGGGTGCCGGTTACGTGTGACATCGATAGTGATGACATTTTGTTCCGGGCCTGCGGTTGCGCTACGTCGGCATCCAGCGAGGGTGAGTGCGGCACTGCTTAGGAGGAGACTGACATCCTTTGTATCCATAGTGAGATTGTCGGACGTAGCCGGGCTAGTCACGAGGATAGTTATCTTCCGATTGTGTCAAGTGGCCCATGTATTTGAGCGATGAACGAGTAGAATCCGGTATGGACTGGACATTTGATCACATCGCGCAGGTCGTACCGGACATCGCGGCGGCGGTTGCGTTTTACACGGACCTGGTGCCGGGGAGTACGGTTTTGTACCAGGATGCCACATGGGCATTTGTGGAAGCCGGCGGGGCCAAGCTTGCATTTGTCGTGCGGGATGAGCATCCAGGGCACCTCGCATGGCGTGTGTCCCGTGATGAATTGACTCGTCAGGCGGTCAAGTATGGCAAGGAAACCAAGCTGCACCGGGATGGCACAGAGTCGTTTTACATCGATGGTCCGTGTGGCCAGCACATCGAGATTATTACCTTTGAAGGCAGTAAGTGGGAACTGGAAGCATCCGAAGAGTAGGATTATCAGAGCTCACAAAAGGGAAACGCAATGCCGCAAAAGCCACTGACATTGATTGGTGATATCCGCCATGCGCACGACCCGACCATCGTAGTCGATGCCGGAACTTGGTGGCTGGTTTCTACGGGGCCGGGAATTGGGCTTCGCAAAAGCACCGATGGCCGCAAGTGGGAATACGTTCAAGAGATTTTTAAGCCTTTGCCTGCGAGTGCACTGAAGGTGCAGCCGAATGCAAAAAACCTCTGGGCTCCGGATTTGGTCAAGGTTGGAGACCGCTGGCATCTGTACTATTCGGTTAGCGCATTTGGCAAGAACCGCAGTGCAGTGTGTCTTGCATCGAATAAAGTGCTCGACCCCGCGCATCCCGATTATGATTGGAAGGATGAAGGCATCGTCGTTGAGTCCTTCCCCTCTGATCATTACAACGCGATTGATCCATCGGTGGCCAAGGATGAAAAAGGGATTTGGTGGATGACCCTTGGTTCATTTTGGGGGGGATGTCAGCGCTTTCGCCTGAATGCGGCGGCGACGGTGGTGGATAAAACGTACCAAATGACGTGCGTTGCGCAGCGACCAGAGCTTCCGCATGCGATTGAGGCCCCTGCGTTTTTCCATCGGCGCGGATGGTGGTATTTGGTCGTCAGTTTTGACTTCTGCTGCCGGGGTTCTGAATCGACATATAACATCCGAGTTGGGCGTAGCCGGAGCATCGATGGCGAATTTGTCGATGCGGAGGGCCGAAAGCTGTCTGAAGGCGGGGGGACGATGCTTCTCGACGGCCGTGGTCCGATGGCGGGGCCAGGGCACGCGATGATTACATCCAGTGGGAAGACAGACTACCTCGTGCATCACTGGTACGACAAAAATGTCCCTCGTGGGCTGACGACGCTTGGGATACGACCGATTAGCTGGACGCGTTCGGGATGGCCTGAGGTCGACCGGGATGCTCCTGTCGTCGACCCGGCGGCGGTTCGTTAGCGGGTAAAGGCTTCGACGACGGGGCGGCCATCGAGGTCCGCTGGTATTGGAATTCCCATCAGCCAAAGTGCAGTTGCTGCGGTATCGCATGTGCTTGGCTGGCCGAGTTTCACACCAGCCTTGACGCCAGCGCCGTAAGCAATCCACGGAATTTCACGGTCATCGGTGACATCCATACCGTGTGTCTTTTCATGCCCGCCATGGTCAGCGGAAATGATAATGACCGTCTCATCCATCAGGCCTTTTCGGCGTAACGCACTGACAATGATCTCGATGCCTTTGTCGCAGTCTGCAAAGCCTTGTTTTTGCTGCGGGCTGCCCCAGCCATTGTTATGGCCGTAGTGGTCTCCATCCGCAAAGTGCACGAAGAGTAGGTCTGGAGTGTTCCGCCGGATGGTGTCTGCGGCGGCGGTCGCTACTGCGGGGGCAAAGTCACTGATGACGACGAAGTTATCGAGAGAGCCTGGAAGAAAGAGATGGGTGAACTTTTGCTTGGCCGCAAACAGTCCGGTTCGTAGCTTTTTGTTGAACTTCTTTGTGATGGAGAAGATGGTTGGGACGGGAACCATCCCCTTCTGCGGCTCCCACTCATTCCAGGTGATTTTGTGCTTTGCTGGTTTGACACCGGTCAGCATGGATGTGTGATTTACAAGCGTGATGGATGGAATAACGGCCTGAGCCTTCATCGTGGATGCGCTGTGCTTTAGCATCCCTTCGAGGTGCGGCATCCTGGATACGCGCATCACGGCTGGTTTTCCACCATCGAGGCTGATGATGACCACGCGTTTTACAGCGGCTGGCGGGGTGGGCAGGTTACTTTGCATTCGCATCCGGGAGCAGTCCAGTCTGAAAAGTTTCGACCGTATTCTATCGGTCTACAAATTGGGATTATTAACCATCGATTGGTCTAAACCGGTAACTCGTTGATGGCAGCTGCGAGGGCGAAGTCCTTTTCTGTTAGGCATCCAGCATCATGTGTAGTAAGCGACAATGTGACATTGCAGTAACTAATTCTGATGTCTGGGTGATGATTGTGTAATTCTGCGAGTTTGGCAACGGCATTTACAAACATCATCGCATTTTTGAACGTTGAAAACGTGTGCGTGAAAACTAGTTGCTGTCCATCTTGTAGCCAGCCATGCGTTACCGAGTCGTTTATCATAAATGCCTCATCATTTTTATGTTAATCTGTTCTTATGCAACTTACGATTTTAGGAACAGCAGCAGCGGAAGGGTGGCCCGCACCTTTTTGCCGTTGTATCGCATGTCAGGAAGCGCGTTCCCGGAAAGGTCCGGATATTCGAACAAGGTCTGGCGCTATCATCGATAACGTCATCAAGCTCGATTTCTCCGCCGATACGGTAAGCCAGTTACAACGGACCGGTCGCGATCTTTGTAACATCCACTCTCTTGTATTTACACATCAGCATTCAGATCACATCGTCCCAACTGAGCTGGAGTGGTCACGTGAGCCATTTACGGTAACGCCTCCGAAGGTCCCGATAAAGGTGTATGGAAACTGTGTGGTGACGGGGATGATTCGGGCGGAGTTCCCGGACCCTCTCGATGTCAATCTGGATATCCAGCCAGACATGCAGCCATTTGTCGAAGTTGAGCTTGTGGATGGCACGCGAATTTTGCCACTGCCTGCTGACCACTGCGAGCATGCGCTCTTATTGCGTATTCGCCGGCCGAATGGCAAGACGATTTTCTGGGGGCATGACTCCGGTCGCCTCCCCGCGGAAACGGTTTCTGCTCTCGGGCAAGCCGGTCCGGTCGACATCGCTGTGTTTGACTGTACATTCGGCGGACAAGAATCGAACAACCGGGGGCATCTCGGCATCGATGGCGTGATTGAAATGGTGGATGCTTTGCGCACGCTGGATGTCATCGTGGATGCGACGACGGTTGTCGCGACGCACTTTAGTCACAATGGCGGGTTATTACATGATGACCTTATTCGTACATTTGCTCCGCATGGGATTCATGTTGCGCATGATGGAGTGACGTATACGGTTTAATTTTTGATGTATGTATCGGTTTGAAAAACTGACCCGCGGGCGCAAGCCGGCGGGTTTTTTGTATTGAGATGCTGATCGACAGGGCATTAACTTCATCGTTAATGCGTCTGTGGATGCATAGAAAAAGTCCCCCAATCTATTTTTACTTGAAGTGTAGTAATGGCCAATTTTCACTTTTGGTGAATGCCAGTCGCTGCCATGCAAACTGTACTTTCTGCTGCATGTTTTCGAGAGCTATTCATAGCCATCCACGTACTGAGTCAGCCTCCGGATGCATAGAAAAAATCGCCCAACTATTTTTACTTTAAGTGTAGTAATGGCCACAATTTTTTCGATTAGTAATGTGGGAGGTTCATCATGACCACAATCACATCATCTACTGTTTCC
>JAURHZ010000216.1 GCA_030833025.1 Armatimonadota bacterium | reverse complement strand
AGGATCTTCATCTGAGAGTTGGCCAGTTTGGCGTGGACCAAATGGCAATGGCACAAGCTCTGAAAAGGGACTCCTCCGTACATTTCCTGGTGGGAAACCGAGGCAGCTATGGACTGCACAAATCGGCGAGGGCTGGTCGACCATCACCGTCGCCGATGGCCGTGCTTACGTCAGCGGCAATGTTGCTGGAACCGATACGATAGCGGCACTCAATGCGAAGACAGGAAAGCTTGTCTGGAAGTATTCGTACCCGTGCTCCCCAGGTGATTACGGTGGACCACGGGCAACGCCTTGTGTCGTAGGTGGCGTCCTCTACTCTGTCAGCCGTGAGGGTGTCGTCTATGCGCTGACAGCGGCGACCGGCAAGCTCATCTGGCAACGTGCCGTGGCGGCAGAAACACGCTGCCCCCTACCAACATGGGGATTCTCCGGCTCGACTCTCATCGATGGTAACCGTGTTTATGTAAATATTGGCGTCGCGGGTGCGGCTCTCGATCGTGCAACCGGCAAGATTGTTTGGTCGAGCGGAGGTGGCCCAACCGGCTACGCTACACCTGTCAAAACGACCATCGGTGGCCGAACAGTCCTAGCTATCTTCTCCGGCAAGGAACTCATCGGTGTTGACCCACAAACCGGTCGCAAGCTCTGGGCATTTCCGTGGCAGACATCTTACGATGTCAACGCAGCTGACCCAATCTTTATTGGTGATGATGTCTTTATTGCGTCGAACTATGGCAAGGGTGGCGCAATGGTGAGTCTTGCTGGTGGTACGCCAAAGCAGCTCTGGGAAACCCGCTCGATGCGGAACCACTTCAATACCTGCATCCTTAGCGGTGGTCACCTCTTCGGCAATGATGAAAATACCCTTCGCTGCCTCGATGCTCGCTCAGGAGCAGAAAAGTGGGCCCTTCGCGGAATTGGTAAGGGCGGCTTGATGTTGGCCGATGGCCTCCTCATCGTCCTTTCGGAGCGCGGAGAGCTGATTCTTCTGGATGCCGACCCACTCAAGCTGACAGAGCGCTCAAGAAGCTCCATTTTGAATGGCACCTGCTGGAGCCATCCAACACTCGCAGGTGGATGTTTGTATGCCCGGAGCCACGAAGGCACGGCGGTCTGCGTTGACCTGAAGCGGGCATAGTTAGGAATGAAGGAAATGCGAAATCTAACTGGACCCCTGGTGGCCGCGGCTCTGATGATGTCATCTGCGGCATTTGCGGATGTCGATGGTTGGTTAAACTGGCGCGGACCGGAAGGCATTGGCGTCAGCCGTGAAAAAGGCTTGCCAGATAAACTCGCTCTTGGGACGCCGGTCCACCGCTGGACAATCCCGATGGCTGGTGGCGGAACCCCCGTCATTGCTGGTAACAAAGTCTACGGCTTTGGGTACCGTGGTACCGGGCCAGACTTGCAGGAAGTACTCTTCTGCGCAAGTGCTGAGACTGGAAAAATTCTTTGGGAGCATGGCTTCAACGACTTCCTCTCGGACATCACGTATGACCGCTACACCATTGGTAGCCCAACAGTCGACGCCGAGACGGGGAATGTCTATGTGATGACATCCGCGGGAGAGTTCGTCGCCTACACTCCAGAAGGCAAGCTAGTCTTCCGGATTCCGATGATGGAAGCATTTGGACGCCTTACGTTCACCAACGGACGTACGGGTGCACCAACGATTGAGAAGGACCTTGTCATCATCCGGGGCGTCACCAGTAACTGGGGCGCGGATGGCCCTGCGATGGACCGTCTCTACGCATTCGATAAGAAGACAGGCGAAATTGTCTGGAGTGCAAGCCCAGGTAAGGCTCCGAAGGACAACACATTTGGCCGCCCCATTTTTGGCTGGCTAAATGGCAAGCGCGTGCTTTATACCGGCTCTGGAGATGGCTCTCTTGTCTGCGTGAATGCCCGAAATGGCCAGACCATCTGGCGGCTCCCAGTCAGTGCGGGTGGAATGAATGCCACCGTTGTGCTGCACAAGGGAAAAGTCATTGGCATCCACGGGGACGAAAACCTCGACTCATCGGAAAAGGGACGCATGCTTGCGGTCAAAGTTGATGCCAAAGTAACTCCTGTAGAAGGCGAACCCCCACTTCTGGATAAAACCGCGGAAGTATGGCGCAATAAGCTGACGGCTGTATCGAGTACGCCTGTCCTCGTGGGCGATACGCTCTACGAAACCACTGCGACTGGGCAACTCAACGCAGTCAATGCGAACACAGGCGCGATTGTTTGGACGCTGAAGCTCGCACCGGATCAGCTCCATGCATCGCCTACGTATGCGGATGGCAAGCTCTACATCCCATTCCAAAATGGAATGCTTTATGTCATCAAGCCGACTCCAACCAAGGGAATCATCCTTTCCAAAACTCAGCTCGCCGGACGCGGAATTGGCGCGCCTGCGGTCTGGAATGGCCGCGTATATGTCTTCACAACCGGTGGCTTGTACTGCTTTGGTAACCCAGTTGTCCCTAAGACACAAACAGCAGGACTGCCAAAGGATGTCGCTAAGTATCCGGCACCGGGTCCTGCGGCAAGCCTTCAGGTAATCCCAAATGAGCTGCTACTGCGAACGGGAGACAAAGCGAAGGTACGCATTCGTAGCGTTGATGCAAATGGACTTCCGGTAAAGGAACTTCCGGTCACGGATGCAACATTTGCATCGTTTGTGCCACCTACGGCGAAGGTCAAGTCAACCCTTGATGGTTCATTTGACAATAATGGTGTCTTTACGGCAGGAGCCCCAAGTGCTGGAGCCTACAAGGCAACAATCGGCCCACTTAGTGGTACGTTGCGTGGGCGAAGCGTTCCGCCACTGCCATTCAACATCGATTTCGAAAACTTCACTCCAACGGAACCTGATACCTACGAGCCCGGACCACTGTTTGCCTATCCACCACTTCCGTGGATTGGTGCTCGTGGAAAATTCGATGTCCGCGACCTGGATACAAGTAAGGTCTTCGCAAAGACACTGGACAACATCTTCTTCCAGCGTGCGACGGTATTCTTCGGCCACCCGGATGAAAAGGACTACACCATTACGGCTGAAGTCCGCGCGGATGGTTCTAAGCGTACGATGTCCACCGTTGGTCTGGTCTGCCAGCGCTACTACGTCATCTTGAATGGTAATGCCCAGGAACTCGAAATCAACTCCAATCAGGAGCGTATCAAGGCTACTGTTCCATTCAAGATGGAACCGGAAACCTGGTACATGATGTCTGCGCGCGTCGATGTTCAACCAGATGGTTCGGGTATTGTTCGAGCTAAGGTCTGGCCAAAGGGACAACCGGAACCTGCCAAATGGACACTTGAGGTGAAACACAAGAATGTTCACCGTCAGGGCTCGCCCGGTATATTTGGATTCTCCCCGCAAAGTCTCTACAAAGTCTACGTAGATAATATTTCTGTAAAGTCGAACCGCTGAGGATAACACGATGCGAAAATCTTTCTTAGCTCCTGCTATCACTGTTGCCATCTCGGCGATTGTTCCGTTAGTCGGAAATGCCGCTGACTGGCCATTTTGGGGTGGATCTGCATCCCGGAATATGGTCTCACCCGAGGTGGGACTCCCGCAGACTTGGGATGCTGGCCGCTACGTTCAAGGGTCTGAAGAAATTGACATGGCGACAACGCGAAATGTCAAATGGGTGTCAAAGCTTGGATCTCAAGCCTATGGAAATATGACCATTTCCAAAGGCAAAGTCCTGATTGGCACCAATAACGAAGTTCCTCGTGACCCACGCTTGACGGGTGATAGAGCTGTCTTACTCTGCCTTGATGAGCAATCAGGCAAAATGTTGTGGCAGCTTGCTATCCCAAAGCTCGGCACGGGCAAAATTTCTGACTGGGAGTTTCTCGGTCTGTGTTCATCCCCCGCGATCGATGGCGACAAGGTCTATGTAGTTTCAAACCGCTGCGAAGTTCTCTGCCTCGATCTCAATGGTATGGCTAATGGCAACGATGGCCCATACCAAGACGAAGCGAAGTATTCAACGCTCGGGACAAAGCAATCGGTAACGATGGGTGCTCAGGATGCCGATATTCTGTGGCGTTTCGATATGCGCCGTGAGCTCGGCGTCTTCCCGCACAACATCACCTCGAGCAGCGTCCTGGTGGAGGGGGACACCGTCTTCGCCACCACTTCCAACGGCGTCGACTGGACCCACACCAACATCCCGAATCCCTCCGCTCCGTCCTTCATCGCGGTCAACAAAAAGACCGGAGAATACCTCGGCGAGGAGGCGTCCAAAATCAGCGAGCGCTGCCTCCACTGCAACTGGTCGTCCCCCGCCTATTCGATCATCGGCGGCAAGCCCATGG
>JAURHZ010000215.1 GCA_030833025.1 Armatimonadota bacterium | reverse complement strand
CAGCGATTGTGCTTCCTCGCGCTTAGCAGACTTCATGTCTGTGCCGCGGATATAGGCATCCAGCTGCTTCCAGGCGTTGTACGTCTCGTTCTTCTTGTCCGACATGATTCGTGCGGACTCGATGGCACCCGTGTAACCAACATCGGTGTTCTTGAACTTATCCTGAACGGCTTTGTAGGTGCTGGATGCATCCGTCCAGAGCTCGCCTACTTTGGCTGACTTTGCCGTCTCTGCATCGGCTGCAACCTTGACCTTTTTCTCGGCCTCGGTTATGGCAGCATCAGGAGTATCCGGAATCGAGACATTGCCGCCACAGCCCGAAAGGGTCCACATAGCCAGCAATGCAATGGTCCAGATTGTCCATGCACGATTGAGACTCATCAACTTCATTCAATCTTCCTCTGTTACGATGCAAACCGAAAATTCGGTCACACATTCTCTATTCTACTACGGCACCGGGTCATGTCCGCCTTTTGCAAAGGGATGGCAGCGTGCAATACGCCTCAGCCCCATCCAAAGACCTTGCCAAGTCCCATAACGCATCATCGCTTGTGCCATGTACTCCGAACATGTCGGGTAGTAACGGCATGTGGATGGCGTGTTCCGCGAGATCATCTGATAGATACGAATCATGCGGACTGCAACCGATACGGCATCGGTAGTGACCATCGTTTCAAGCGCTGGTTGCGTATCTGCTTCCGTTCCTGGGCTATCTGCCGCATCGACGCCATCAATGTGCGGCGGAGCTGCTTCCTCTACCGGTTCAACAGGTGGAGAGACCAAACTTTCCTTCGGGAGACGTGCGTAGAGCTTTTCTCGCGCCGTGAACAGCTCCTTTGCCAACAGCTCCTGGGAGAGATCAGGGCTTCCAGGGCGTGCAACAAAAATGTAATCTCCCGGGATAAACGCATCAATGCAATCCGCGCAAATGTGCCGTAAGCGCCGGCGAACGATGTTGCGGTCGTGGGCTTTGCCGACTTTTTTGGATGTGACAAAGCCAAAACGCCGCCGGTGCCCACGTTTGTCCTGCATCCAGTAAATGGTCAGGTGCTCAGTGTGCGCCATGCGGCGTCTGTTATATACGGTTGCAAAGTCGCGACGCTCGGTTAAGCGATACGGGCGCGATAGCATCAGCGTAGAAAAGAAGTCAGTTCGCTAATTCTTGTTTGCAAAGACAGACAAGCGATGGCGACCTTGGCCACGGCGATTCTTCAGGACGTTACGGCCATCCGTGGTACGCATCCTTGCACGGAAGCCATGCACACGCAGGCGACGTCGGTTCTTTGGTTGAAATGTACGCTTCATATATTTATCTCACGTTAAATTGTCCACCTGGCAAAAATAGGCCGTGGCGCAAGGGGTAAGTTATCATGCCGATACCACCTACCGCAAATTAAGCCTGTAAGAAAGGTGGTGGGAATGCTACCGGATACGGTCCGCTGCACTAAATTGCCCGGAACTATTAACATTCTTACGGTGGTACAATTTCCGACCCGGCACCGTGGCTGCGGCATTCCTTTTAACAGGACAGCCTCCACTCGTCGGCAAGGAGTTAAAGCTGCGATGCGACGTTGGAACTCACTCATCATCACGCTAGGGCTGGCCGGTAGTTTCGGCGTGGCCTTTGCTGCTGGACGCCTCCTAAGAGCGCCTCATCAGCCAGCCGAGATCCGTAACACACGAGCATCTGGTACGCAGGTCGCGGAGCTTCCTGCGGTCACGTTGCCCGGTACAGCAACGGATGCATCCCCCGGGGCTGAACCGGAGACACAAGGGTTTTCACTCTTTGAAACTGTTTATGGACTTGTCCGGTCGCAGTACGTCGACAACCTCCCGGATAAAAATAAAATGGCGCACGGATCTGTGCGTGCGATGTTGTCATCCCTTGATGACCCACATTCCACATTTGTTGAAGCATCCTCCCGTCAGCTGATGGAGCAGGAAGGCAAGGGCATCCTCAGCGGAATCGGGGCAGCCCTGATGATTCGTGGGGCAAAGCAGGATGGCTTTACCGACTACCGCGTGACTGTGGTCGCTCCGATTGCCGGCTCTCCAGCTGCAGCGGCTGGCCTCAAGCCCGGGGATACCGTTCAGAAAATCGATGGCCGCTACGTCTTTGGGCACAGCCCACTGCTTGCCTATAACCGTATCCTGCAGCGCTGGCAGGACCGTGATGTCACCGATGAAGAGGTTGAGAAGGTTCGTAAGAGCACCAAGGCCCGCATCGAAAACGGGATGGCCTACCGGGATGCTGAGCTGTTACTTCGCGGTGACCGTGCAGCGGTTAAATCCGATGCTGCAAAGGAAGTCGCCAAGAAGGATCGCTTTAATATAACGGTACTGCGAGCCGGAAAGTCCATCGATGTTCCTGTCACGCTGAGCCAGACCAAGATCGAGTCGGTCACCGTTCAGCCTGTCAATGCATCCACGGTGTTGCTGAAAATCCCATTCTTTGCTGAGACTGCTGGCAAGGATGTTCGTTCGGCTCTCGCCGCATCCACTGGCAAAAATGTCATCGTTGACCTTCGAGGCAACCCAGGCGGTGATATCGAAGCTGGGCAGTCCGTGGCTGGTGCACTTGCCGGACCCGGCCCATTCTGTGTTGAAATTGGCCAAAAGGGTGCCCGCCAGACGCTGAAGACGACCGGCAATGCCCTGAAACTTGGGAAGGTTGTTGTGCTTGCTGATCGCGGGACGGCATCGGTTTCTGAAGCGCTTACACTCTGTCTGATGGAGCGTCGGCAGGCTGCTGTGGTTGGACAGACGACATTTGGCGATGGTCTTTTACAGGGGCTTTACACACTCGATGACGGCTCGGGCTTTACCTTAAACGTAGGGACGCTTGCTGGCAAGTCGCGGGGCTGGGCGGGCACAGGACTTGCACCAACGGTTCCCATCGCTGCAGGTATTGCACAGCCAGCTGTTCTCGCTAAGGCTGTTCAAGCACTGGGAGGTGGCAAATAATGGCAGGTATCACCCCACGCCGCATCATCGTCATTGGTGCATTTCTTACCACCGGCTTTGTTCTCGGTTTTTCTCAAGGGACGCTGCAGCCGCTAAAGGGCAAGAGCTCGATTGATCGAAATGTTGCCACCGTGATGGCACTGCCGACGCTGTTCAGTGAGCGCATCGGGGCTGCTTTCCAGTTACCAGCAGCGCGTGCTGGAAACCCGGTTGTCCTTGAGCCATACGAGACGTATCTCGCCGTGCGTGACACTATCATGACCGAGTACGCCAAGCCGCCGAAGGATCCTAAGGCAAATCGTGAGTGGCCGAATAAGCTGAACAACATGGCCATCAAGGGGATGGTCGCATCCGTTGGTGATATCTACACCGAATACTGGACCGCGGATGAATTCAAGAAGCAAATGGAAACGACATCCGGGAGCTTTGGCGGTGTCGGAGCACGCCTCGATGTCCGTGACCACAAGCCGCTGATTGTAGAGCCGATTCCAAATTCCCCAGCGATGGCGAAGGGGTTGATGTCAGGAGATTTAATCCGTGCTGTGGATGGCAAGAGTGCGGTTATCTCTCCAAACCAGCGCCTCGATGATGTCATTAAACGCATCAAGGGCGAGCCGGGCACAAAGGTCCGCCTTACTATCGAGCGCAAGGGGACTAAGCCCTTTGATGTCGACCTCGTTCGGGCAGTCGTCACGAGTCCTGTGGTTGATTCCTGGATGATTGATTCTGCAAATGGGATTGGTTATGTAAAACTTGATCAGTTTACGGAGCAAGCGGATGTCCAGGTTGCTGCAGCGATTGCAAAGCTGCAGACACAGGGGATGAAGGCGCTTGTCTTCGACCTCCGCGGAAATCCGGGCGGACTGCTAACAGTTGCACGTGACCTAGTGTCGCGCTTCGTCGCTTCAGGTCCAGTGGTTTGGACAAAAGAGCGACAGGGCGGCATGGTCAGTCTGAATGTTGATTCGAAGCGTACAATCCCCGCGTTGTCAGAAGGCACCATCCCTGTTGTCGTTCTCGTAAACGGCAGCAGTGCAAGTGCATCGGAGATTGTCAGCGGTGCGCTACAGGATGCCAATGCGGCATTTATTGTTGGAACGCGCACATATGGCAAGGGGCTTGTTCAGACCATTTTGCCACTGGGTGAAACCGGCGGTGCGGTAAAGGTGACCACACAGCATTACTTCACCCGTGACAAGCATGACATCAACCTCAAGCGCGATGAAAATGGCGAGCCTGTTGGTGAAAAGGGTGGAATCCGCCCGGACCGCGTTGTTGCTGAGGATGACAAAGACCTTGATGCACAGCGCAAAATCATGCGTGAGCAGCCGGGTAACCGCAAGGCCGCGATTCCTATCAGTAAGCAGGTTCAGGCAGCGATTACACTCCTGAAGGACAAGCTTGC
>JAURHZ010000214.1 GCA_030833025.1 Armatimonadota bacterium | reverse complement strand
ACGCCAATACAGGTACTCTTGGCGGTCAGACGTTTGCTCTTAACGAAAAAACGGTGACACCTTCCGACCTTATTGATAACGCGACGGGAATTGGCGGCGGCCACAACTACCCCACCCTCATTCGAAAGTCGAAGGGAAACCCTAAAAATATCCGGGTTTTTCTACAAGATGGCACCAATGACCTCGACAATCCATTCGGTAACTGGCCACTCGCAAATATGCAAATGGATAAAGCTCTGGCGTATAGCGGCTACGATTACAAGTTCATCATGGGACAAGGATTCCACTCCGATAACCATGGAAGATCTCTATTGCCTGAATCTCTCAGATGGCTGTGGCGCGGTGTGAAGATTGACTAAATCTCCGCTCTGGTGGATGGCTGGTAAGCGACGGACTTTCACAACATCAACGCGTGTACCGGCGGATATTCACCAAGTCTGGGAATTCCACAGCAAACCTGCTGCACTTGAAACCTTGTCGCCTCCAGAAATGAATGTTTCTGTCGGCGACAGGGAATTCAGTGTGACGGAAGGGGCATCGCTTACGATTTGGATGTCGCCTAAAGGCACCTTCTTGCGCTTTCCATGGGTTTCCAAGTTCAAAAATGTAACACCCCCGTTAGCATTTACCGATATCCAAACCATCGGGCCATTCGCACATTGGGAACACTCGCATTCCTTTGTGTCGGAGGGTGATGACACGATCATTAATGATGAGATCGAGTTTTCTGTACCCGGATGGTTCATTGGTGATTGGATATTGGGAGCGTTGGTCACCCGACAGCTGACAGAAACGTTTCATTATAGAAGTGAGCTGTTAAGATCTAGAACTTGGTAGCTTTCTACAAGTTTGTTGGTCGCGTATTTCTATGGTCAGGATTCATCGGAAAGTGTACCGATTATTGGTACGTGATCGATGCCTAGTATCGCTTATCTGATGGTCCTTGTCCTGGAGTCGCCAGTTGGTTTAGTAACTTGAAAATTTCGCCTGCGAGTACCTGTGCAGCCGGGTTATCCTGAAAGAGGTCTGGGTGAATTGCAAGGGCAAGTGTCCGACGTGCTTTCAGCATGGCCGCACGTGGAAGTCTTGCGGCGGCAACATTCAGGTCCTCAGAGCCAGCAGCGGGTGCCATCCCGCGTCCTTTTTGCGAGGCCGCGCGTAATCCGGCCTGAAATCCTTCTGCATAGACGCTGTCACGGTCAGCAACGGCCGTTTCAGCTTTCTGTTCAGCGGATTTAGCCGCTTGAGACTTTTCTGTTCCGTCTAGCATCAGCTCATCGATGCGCCGAACTGCCCGGTTAAGCTCAATCTGAAGGCGACGATTCTCCTTGACTGCTGCGGATCTCTCCTCGCGCGCACTTTCTAGTTCCTTGCGCAAAACCTTTAGTTCGCGTGCATTGACTGGTCGGGTAGTTGTCTGGTCTCCATGGACGCCAATACGCTCGCGGAGGCCCTCGATCCGGTAGAGGGATGCCCTTGAAATACCGCTGTGGTCCGCTACATCCTGAATGGTAAACGGGACACCAGTTGCCCGTAGCGCACGTACGGATGCATCTACCTTTGCGGTCAAATCAGAAATGGACTGCGGTTTAGGACCGCGCCGGCGGATTGAAACTTGCGTTTGCATCACCTCTACAATACCAGTTTGAGCGTTGCCAGACCGTGGTTGGGCTAATAGAATGCCATATGCCTGAAAAAGTAAAGTGGTATACATCCTGGAAGGATGCTGTTGCAGATTCCAAGCGAACCCGCCGACCTATTCTGATTGACTTCTATGCAGACTGGTGCACGTACTGTAAGAAGATGGACAAGGAGACGATTCCCAATCCTGCCGTTCAGGCTACATTGACAAAGGTAGTTTGCGTGCGCCTAAACACAGAACGTGAAGGACGCGCACTCGCATCGAAGACAGGTGTTGGTACGCTTCCGACGTTTCTGTTGACGAATGCAAATGGTGAACCCGAAGGACGAATCGAAGGCTTCACGGATGCACCAGTATTCAACGCAACCGTTTCTAGTCTTGTTTCTGAGTTTGGAACTGCAGACAAGCGCGTTGTGAATGCGATTTCGACTGGGAAAATCACTCCAGGGACAACCAATCTTCTCAAAGACTTATTGACCAAGCGGCAGCTCGGTGCGGCGGCAAAGCTCATCACTGGTCTCGATAAAGGCAAGCAGCCCGCCTTTCCTGTAGAAGCATACTTCACGCTTGGCCAGCTCTTCCTTCAACAACAGGCAGGAGCAAATGCGCGACGCTTTCTTGACCGAGGGCTTTTACTCAGGATTACTGGACAGCAACGCGGAGCCGGATTGTTTATCAAGGCACTCACCTACTATCAGGAAAAAGACTACAAAACGGCGATTTCTGCTTTACAGCTTGTGATTGACAATCCAGGGACCGAACCGGGTCTTGTAAAAAATGCGCGCTCAGGCATTGCCGACATCCGAACCAAAATCAAATAAACATACAACCTGAAATCGACCCTGTCAGTGTTACAATTCGCTGTCATGATCTCGATTAACCCAACCAATGTTTATCCGTTTCTTTCTGACCAGTTGATTAGGCAACAAAGTGCCCGTGTCAATACAGCACACACGATACTCTCAACAGGATCAGGACCTGGAAATGATTTCATCGGATGGCTCAATCCAGCGGAAGTTGCTCCGCAATCGCTCATCGACGATATCGTCGCTACGGCAGAGCGTCTACATGATCATGCAGACAAAATGGTCGTTGTTGGCATTGGGGGCTCCTACCTTGGTACTCGTGCCGTTGTGGATGCCCTTTCACCGAATCCAGATGCCATTGCATATGCCGGGCAAAATGTTTCTGCGGCTTATCACGCAAACCTCCTACGTCAGCTGGACACACAAGATTATGTAGTCAATGTTGTTAGCAAGTCTGGTACGACAACTGAGCCTGCCGTTGCATTTCGTGTCATTCTCGACCATCTGGCCGCAAAATATCCGAATGGCGTAGCCGATCGTGTCGTCGCTACGACAGACAAAAGCCGGGGTGCTCTACGCCAACTCGCAACCCTAAATGGCTATAAAACATTTCCTATCGAAGATGCCATCGGTGGCCGGTATAGCGTACTATCGCCGGTTGGTCTCCTTCCTATAGCCTTTGCCGGAGTCGACATTCATGAGCTAGTCCGTGGTGCATCCGACATGTATGCAAAATGCACACAAGGTGACATCACCAGTAATCCGATTCTCTGGTATGTGGCCACACGTAATCTCTTGATGCAAAAGGGCATCAACATTGAAGTCCTTGCATCGTTTGAACCGCGCTTACACTTCCTCTTGGAATGGTGGAAGCAGCTCTTTGGAGAAAGTGAAGGGAAAAACGGTATTGGACTTTTCCCTGCAAGCGTTGAGTACACGACTGACCTCCACAGCATGGGTCAGTATATGCAAGATGGACGGCGTATTGTGATGGAGACATTTCTGCGTATCGAGTCTGGCGAGCCTACGCTTCTTGTCCCCGATGGTAATCCTATTGATGAGCTCGGATACCTTGTTGGCCGTGAACTGACCGCTGTAAACGATGCAGCATGGAAAGCAACCGCAACTGCACATGCAAATGGTGGAGTGCCGAATTTAACCCTGAATATTCCTAAGCTAGATGCCTATCATCTAGGTGGATTAATTTACTTTTTTGAACGTGCATGTGGCATCTCAGGTTACTTGATGGGTGTGAACCCATTCGATCAACCTGGAGTTGAAGATTACAAGCGTGGGATGTTTAGCTTGCTTGGTAAGCCAGGCGCATCACATAGCAATGAAAATCATCCAGAGGCTTCGCACATTCAGTTTGGATAACCTGTGAACCTGTCGCTACAAATTTTCTCTGGAATTGCTTACTTCTTTGCAGCTGCAGTTGCAGCCTATCTCTATCATCGCCATGAAGAGATAGCGAAGCGCAGTCCACTGGGAAAGCTATACCTAACGATTACGCTTGTTCTTTGTGTGCTGGCTTTCATGCACTTGATGAACCTTGGCGGGGATGTTGCCGACAACGTCCGAATGGTAGCAAAACAAGGCGGCTGGTACGGTGACCGGCGTCCGATGCAAGCAAAATTGATTTTGTTTGTAACTGGTATTAGCGCGGTTGGCTTGATTGGACTGCTTATTAAGTTTAAACAGCAGATAAAGCCAATTCTCCCTACTGTTCTGGCACTTTCGGCGTGTCTCACATACACATTGATAAAGACAATTAGTCTTCACCAAATCGACGGCATATTGGCACTACATGTGGGGCCTGCACGTCTTGGTGCTTGGATTCACTTGCTTCTCTATGGATCGGTTATCTTTTCGCTTTTGGCAAAAGTCAAAGCCGGACACACTCGACCGAATCTCCGGCTTGCTCGA
>JAURHZ010000213.1 GCA_030833025.1 Armatimonadota bacterium | reverse complement strand
TCCAGTTGCGGCAATTTTGCCAGCATCGTCAAAAGCGCTCCCCGTCCTCATGAACATCACCTGATCCAACACCATATTGCCCGGTCCTGTGTCAAATCCCATCGGGGGACGATCGGCGGCTAAATACGTTACGTTACCAATACCTCCAATGTTCTGGATCGCAATCGGACCACTTTGGAGCGCTCGATGAAACATCAGGCTGTCAGCCGCCGGAACAAGCGGCGCACCCTGGCCTCCGCTGACCATATCTGCACGCCGAAAGTCGAAAACAACAGGACACTTAAATGTCTGGGCACACACATATGGGTTTCCAAGCTGTAACGTAGACGCCGAGTGGCCGCCCGGCGGCGATGGAACGTGGGCAACGGTTTGACCATGAAAGCCGATGGCATCGATGTGAACGTCGGCGAGATTCGCTACCTGCACCAGTGCACTACAAAATCGCTCACCGATCATCCTGTCGACGATGGCCATTTCCTGTGCGGTTACACTTTCGGTGGAAACACGCAAAATGGCATCACGCTCTTCAAAGGTCCAGTCTATTTCCGAATATGCAATCACATCAACACCGATATTTGTAGCATCTGGTGTTATGCGTACCAGAGCGACATCGATGGCATCCACAGACGTCCCCGACATCAGTCCGGCAACTACACGCTCGCGGCTTCCATCAAATGTTAGATGCACGTGTCCACCATCATTTCAATGTGTTTTCGCAGCACAGCATAGGTATGTCGCTCGAGGCAATCATCCCGAAGGGCGCCTGCGACCTTCTGAACGTCAACATCGCCACATAGGACCATCCGAATCATCTCAGCCAAGTGAGCGGAATCCCCCAGCCTAACGAGTAATCCATTTTCTTGATGACGGATCAACTCACGCATTTGCGGTGTGTCGCTTGCAATAAGCAGCTGTTTGGCAAATCCAGCCCGTACAGCAACGGACAGACCAGATGCATACCCGGAGGACCTGAGGATAGCCAGGTGGTATCGGTGGACATGAAATGCATCCTCAACATCTTGAGGGTTTGCATTGATATGCCAGTCGAACGCATCGGATGGAGCAGTCACTTGCCTCGCGTATCGGGCCACCCGGATGCCGCATCCTTCGGCAGCTCGTGCGACCGTAAAGTCATCACGGTTACTGGCTCCAACTGCCAGCCACTCCTTTGACTTTTCACGCATCGTAGAAAATTCGGAGTGCCACACTGTAGGCGTAATGCCACACGCTTGAACACCAAGCGTGTCTCGAAGCGTCCCGGTGTCGTGGTTACTGAAGCAAGTAACTGCTGTTGCACCAGAAAGGGCTGTGGACAGAAGACGATTTATATGGCGATTGTTCGTCTTTGGGATGATTCCAAGGGCAATCCACTTCGTATCGCTCCTACTGAAGCTCCTTGCTAGTCTTGTCGCAATGGCTGATGATGCCTCCCAGCTAACAATGCAGTCAGTTAAACTCGTATGCCTCGCGATGCGCAGTGTACTTTGTAGGATTCCTTTGAGCGTTCGATGTCCATGTAGCTCAGGGACGGAACATATCTCTACATTGTAGGTTTGACCGTGACCTGTAAAGACCCATTTACCTGGCTCACACCATGGAAGGACGAGAAGTATTTTGGGGCTATGTCTTAGCATCGGTGATTCCGTGCAGCATCAGATGCCTAAATGCTGTGTGCCGGTTATACTCCAACTTAATGACCACTGAAAACATTGTCGTTGAAGGCGGCGTAGTCATCTATAACCCAACGGCAGGACGAGGGCAAGGGGCTGTTCTGGTAGAACAGGCAAAATTGCACCTTGGAACTGCATTTGAGTGGGTTCCGACCCTCCGGGCTGGCCATGCTACTGAGCTTGCAAAACAGTACGCGGGCAAGGTTCCTACGATTGTTGCTTGCGGTGGGGATGGAACCGTCGGCGATGTCGCGCGTGGGATTTATGGAACGGATACCAACCTTGGTGTGCTTCCGGTTGGAACCGGCAATGATTTTGCTCGTAATCTTGGTATTCCCCTAGATGTCGAACAAGCGTGCCTTGCCATTATGGGTGGGACTATCCGATACATCGATGTCGGTACGATCAATGGCAGCATTTTCATCAACAATGCTGGCATAGGTTTCGACTCGCATGTCATGAAGACCATGAATTCGGGCATACGGTTTTTGCGTGGTCAGCCGGCGTTCATCTTAGCCATTCTGAAATCAATATTGGTATACAAGCCGTTCCGCTTGACGCTCAAAACTGAGGATGTCGATCTCGATGTCCCGAAAGCGTTACTCGTCAGTGTCCTCAATGGCCAAGTTTATGGTGCTGGGCTTCCAGCCGCGCCGGGAGCCGAAGTGGATGACGGCCGGATGGATGTTCTGATCGTAGAAAATGTTCCCCCATTACAGCGTTTGGGTTTGTTGATGCTACTTCAACGAGGGCATCATGTACACGATCCGCGTATAAAACTGTTTCAGGCACGCTCAATCAAGATGAATGCGATTCCTCCTCAGCAGATCAACATCGATGGCGAAGTTCGCGGATCAACTCCGCTCGAAATCGATGTAAAGGCACGTTCACTTCGGGTGCTAATTCGCTGATGGAACTTTCTGCCAACATCGATTCGTATCCCGAAACGGTGACTACTCACGAAGGCTATACCAGTCGTATAGAAGGTATTTATGCCGCGGTGGCGATTCACTTTACTTCCCCTGAATTAGGGAGTCGTGGACGATGAATGTAGACGATGCAACACAGCAGGCGCGTCAACGACTTGATGATGCCCGAAAGAAAGCGATAGATGCAGCTGAGGATGCACGCATACGGGTTCGGGATGCCCAAGATGTAGCCGTGACGACTGCGCGGGAGGCAGCGCGGGATGCTCAGGAACGAGCGCGTGCTGTCGCTGATGCAATGCCGGCTGGACTCGCCGTGCGGCTGCTTTCATCGATGATTGGCATTCCATTGCTCCTCGGGCTGGTCTTTTTCGAAATCTCACCTGCCGCACCCGGTGTGCTTTTTGTGGTTGCCCTTGCGAGTGTGTCTGTCCTCGGAGCTGGTGAGTTCTTTCGCGCGATGCGGATGCGTCACTTCCGTCCATCTTCAATCCTTGCCTACATCGCCGTATTTGTAAGCCACTTTGCTGCATGGAGCGTAAGCCGGTCCGTCCTTGAACAGCTATTGCCTGCACTGCTTGTTGTCTTGTTGATCGGAACACTTATTCATCAAGTGGTTCGCAGAGAAACGGAACCCCTCGTAAATACGGGAGTGACACTACTTGGAGTGTTTTATGCAGGCTGGCTGATGTCCTATCTGATTCAGCTTCGCTCCTTCCCTGGTGTTGTCTCGCCAAACCCATTCCCGTCGACCCCATTTGGGGCATGGGTGGTTCTTTACGTGATGGCGATGACGTGGACAACCGATGCTGGTGCCTATTTTGTAGGTAGGCGCTTTGGGAAACGAAAGCTTGCTCCATCCCTGTCACCCAACAAGACGATTGAGGGATCAATTGGCGGAATCATTTTTGCTGTGCTAATGGGACTTGCGTGGGGGCGATGGATAAACATCCCAACCATCCATTGTGTAGTGCTCGGAATTTTATGTGGTGTTCTGGGTCAGATTGGTGACCTTTGTGAATCAGCGATGAAACGGGATGTTGGTATCAAGGATTTTGGTGGAATTATGCCAGGTCACGGCGGGGTCCTTGATCGGTTTGATTCACTATTGTTCACTGCGCCCGTCTGTTATTACTATCTAGTTACGATGGTTGTTGGAGGTAAGTAAATGATTTTCTTGTTGCCGGCACAGCCGGCGTTGCATGCACCGATTATTCAGTCTTCGTTTGATGATGCTTATCTTGAGATTGCATCCGGTGGCGTAAAAAGCGAAACGAAAGCACTAGGAGTTTTGGGGACCGTCGCAGGCGACGCCAAAGTTGTACTACGCACGAACGGTAGTCGTGCAATTTGGTATGTTCGAGCATCCCCCACCGATGAAATCGCGTTGCGTTTTGCACACCCGGATGCCAAGCCTAACAACCCAGTGGTCATAGGTCAATCTGGTTGGATTGCGTTTGCTGAGCAGTTCAACAGCGGTACAGGTTTCCGGTGGACTGTAACCAATGAAGGTCGTCAAATCGGCTCTGGAGACTTCGAATATCACTTCCTTCCTGATAAATGTAAGCCACAACCGGGCGTTCCAAAAGGTGAGCTTGTACAGTTACCGAAAATCACGAGCACTGTATATCCTGGTACCGACCGGGATATCTGGGTGTACGTCCCCAATGGCTACTCTAAGAGCAAGCCAGCATGTCTAATGGTCTTTCAGGATGGTCAGTGGGCTAAGAACTATATGCAGCCTGTCTTTGACAATATGATTGCATCCAAGGAAATTCCCCAGATTATTGGAGTTTTCATCACGCCGGGCACTTACGCCGATGGCCGTTCA
>JAURHZ010000212.1 GCA_030833025.1 Armatimonadota bacterium | reverse complement strand
GCTTGGCTTCTCATCCGAGGCGGCACACGAAGAAGCAGAACGCCTCGAGCACGTCATATCTGAAGAGTTTGAGGAGCGCCTTGCAGCATTCCTCAACCACCCGACACATTGCCCACACGGCCAGCCGATTCCCGGCTCTGATACTGTGGGGATTGCTCGAAATAACAGCCAAGGAGCGGCGTATTGAGTCTCCCCGCCAATAAGGTCAGCATCATTCTCGCCAACTGGCGGGAGGAAATCGTCGTTGCCAAGGTCTATGATGCCCTGGCTGCTGGCGAGCCGGATGCGCACCGTAAGGACCTCCTCCAGCGAATGGCGGAGAGTGAGTATGAACACGCCCGGCTGTGGGAAGAGCGCCTGAGAGAGCTCGGAGTTGAGGTCGACAAACGCACGGTTGAGGCACCGCTGCGCAAGCAAATGCGCCTCCTGCGGATGTTCGGCCCCGATGCCATGATTCGGCGAATCGAGCACGAAGAACGACATCACGTCGCTGAATATCAGGATCAAATCGCCCGTCTCGGCGATGATGCATCGACTAAGATACTTGAGCTGGTCATCCCGGATGAGGAAGTCCATGCACAAAAACTACACATCATGGCCCACCAGGCTGAATCTGGTCCACGCTCGCGTCTAGACACCCTCCTCGCACGCGAAAAGTGGCATGCCCACGGGACAGCTAGTTGGATTGGCGATGCAATCTATGGCGTCAACGATGGCCTTGGTGCAGTCTTTGGCATCGTCTCAGCGGTTGCTGGTGCAACCAGTGCATCTCCGAAATTTGTCCTCATCGCTGGCCTTGCCGGCATGATTGGCTCTGCATTCTCGATGGGAAGCTCGGCGTTTCTTGCGGCTAAGAGCGAACGGGATGTCCATGAGTCCGAGATTGAGCGCGAGCGGATGGAGATTGAAAACGATCCTGAGCATGAGCGTGAAGAGTTAGAGCTGATGTATCAGCTAAAGGGCTTTACGGAGCCTGAGGCGAAGAAACTCGTTGAGCGGCTGACGTCAAACAAGGATGTTTTCCTGCAGACAATGGTTCGGGAAGAGCTTGGCATTAATGAAGAACGCTTTCCCAATCCGTGGACATCATCCGGGGTTGCCGGTGTTTCCACTGCCATCGGCGCTTTTCTTCCGATCATTCCGTTTTTCTACTCATCCGGGATGCCCGCTGTTTGGCAATCTCTGGTAATTAGCGTTGTTGCGCACTTTGCCGTTGGCGCATCTAAGACTTTCGTAACCGGCCGCTCTTGGATGAAGCAGGGGCTGGAGATGACATTTGTTGGGATGGTTGGTGGGGCGCTGGCATACGGTTTTGGCCTGCTACTGGGAACGCACGGGGGGCTTGGCGACTAAATGGTGGGTCGTGATGAATCCCTAACGGAAGCATTCCGTACGGTCAAAATACCGCAGCGTACCGGTCTGATGCGGAAGGTCCTCGCCTTCATGGGGCCAGGATTTCTGATCAGTGTTGGCTACATGGACCCGGGGAACTGGGCGACTGACCTCGAAGGGGGAGCCCGCTATGGCTATCGTCTCCTCTGGGTTGTCCTGCTATCAAACCTGATGGCTATCTTGCTCCAGACTCTGTGTGTCCGCCTTGGGCTCGTTACCGGCAAAGACCTTGCTCAAGCTTGCCGAGAGCACTTCCGCAAGCCGGCGGCAATTGCCCTTTGGCTTTTGTGCGAGATTGCGATTATTGCATGTGATCTTGCCGAAGTGATTGGCTCTGCTATCGCCCTTCAGCTCCTGTTTGGGATTCCGCTGATTATTGGTGTTGCCATCACCACATTTGATGTCCTGATGCTGCTTGGTTTGGCCAAATTCGGTTTCAGGAAGCTGGAAGCAATTGTTATTACGCTTGTTGCGACGGTTGCCGGGTGCTTTATGCTCCAGATGTTCCTCGCCAAGCCAAATTTCGGGATGGTTGCGCAGGGGCTGTTGATTCCATCGCTCCCAGATGCAGAAGCCATTGTGATAAGCCTCGGTATCATCGGTGCCACCGTGATGCCGCACAACCTCTATCTCCATTCATCAATTGTGCAGACACGTGCGCACCAGCGGACAGCAAAGGGGATCCGCGAGGCGATTCGGTACAACACATGGGACACGATTGGAGCCCTAGGGGCAGCGTTCTTCGTGAATGCAGCCATTTTGGTGCTCGCTGGGACAGTGTTCGATGGTCGCATGGATGAGGTTCGCGAGCTTGGAGATGCCCAAAAACTGCTAAAGCCAATTCTCGGGGGTGTCGCCTCAACAGCGTTTGCCGTCGCGCTGCTTGCAGCCGGACAATCATCCACCATCACCGGAACCCTTGCCGGACAGATTGTGATGGAAGGATTTCTCGACTGGAAGATAGCTCCACATACCCGCCGAATCATCACCCGCTTAATGGCAGTTGTGCCTGCGATGTTAATTATCTTGATATATGGCGGACATGACACGACGCGTATTCTGACGTGGTCACAGGTCGCACTCAGCCTCCAGCTTCCGTTTGCGATTGTTCCGTTGATTTTCTTTACAAGCAGCCGAAAGGTGATGCGGGATTTCGTGAATCCGCTGTGGATGACCATCCTGAGCGTAATTGCCGCATCCATTGTCATCGGGCTAAACCTCTACCTTGTCTGGGAACGGCTTGGTCCCGTATTCCTTGTCTCTATACTTAGTGGCGTTACATTGTTTGCAGTCTGGGTGAGGTTCGGATACAAGGAACGCGGCAAGGCGTAACGCAGATGAACTGTACGGGGTTATCACAAGAAGCGATTTTAGGTCGCTTAAAGGAAAGTGGATGTCGGATCACAGAGCCCCGCAAGGCCTTGGTGGCATCCCTTTCCGAATCGCAAACACCACAATCCGTGATTGAGCTGCATGCCGCAGCTAATCAGCGTATCGGAACACCCGATGACCCGGAACCCGTTAACCTTGTAACAGCCTATCGCTTTGTCAATCTGCTCGAGGCGCAGGGGCTTGCTCGCCGAATCGACTTTGCACAAGGGTATGCGCGGTATGAGCCGACGCATCCGGATGATGCCCATCACCATCACCATATTGTCTGTGACCAGTGCGGTAAGGTCGAGCCATTTGATGACTGTGCGGTAGATGAGCTTAGCGCACGGATCGAGGCTAGGTCAGGGTTTGTCGTGATGCGGCATCAGCTTGAGCTCTATGGCAAGTGTGCGGAGTGCTCAGGAAATCCCGAGGCACAATAGTAGTATTGTCACCACATATTGCAATTGATTTGCGTTTTAGGTAGACTCGGTCATCATGCGATTCGACCTGCTATCAGGACTCCGGAAGTGGCGCCTTATTGGTGTGCTTGCGTTGATGCTCGTCGCAATCACATCGGTTTCTACGACGGTGCACGCACTGCAGCATGTTGTCAGTGCAAGTGCATCCACGATCAACCCAGGTGATTCAGAAGCCTGTGGTCTCTGTCATCTCGAAACGACGGTTTCGTCAAAGCCAAGCCTAACCGCTGATGTCGTTCTGTTTGCGGCTCCAGCGTATGGAATACCTTCCGTCAAGGTGATCAATGCACCGGGTGATGCAACATTTTCCAAGTCCTTACGTGGTCCTCCTGTAGCTGCATAGTCTAATTCCGTCTATGCCCGACAAACGCTTACGGCAATCTCGTACAGCATTGTCAATGTCCCTACATCCCGGTGGAAACCATGTCCAATAAACGTGCCTTTACGCTCATTGAGCTCCTCGTCGTCATCGCTATCATTGCCATTCTCGCTGCGATTCTCTTCCCCGTCTTTGCCCAGGCCCGTGAAAAAGCGCGCCAAACATCGTGTCTATCGAATGCGCGTCAGCTTGGCCTTGCGATGATGATGTACTCCCAGGACTACGATGAGCTGTCGGTTACCTGTCAGCATGACGTTGAAGATATCAACGAACTCTACGCCTGGTATCAGCCATTGTTCCCGTACCTGAAGTCCCGTGATGTGCTGCGCTGCCCATCCATTGGTACGGCAAACCCGCAGTTTTATTTCTCTGATGTCATTACAAATGCAAATTGGCCGGCTGTCCGCACGGACTATTCCATCAATGGTTACTTTGCGCACCACGTCGCGTTTGCAACATTCAGCAGCCCTGCAGAGCAGATCATGATTGCGGAGCGCCCATCCTACTTTGGTGCATTTGACTACCATCCATGGTCTGAGTCGGATGACCCGAACGAGTGGGAAGCAGGCTTCCTCGATGGCTCGGGACTTTGGCCGGATGGAACACTAAATCCACAAAACCAGGGTCGCCACAGTGGTGGTAGTAACAATGTCTTCGCAGATGGCCATGTCAAGTGGCACCGGTTTACACAGACATTGCTTCGCGGTGTGCCAGGCGCTGGACCTCGGGGATGCACAACCGTGACAACCTTGGCCCTGGCGACTAGTCGTTAGAGGAGGAGCCTTCCAGCAACGCTGCGGGAGGTTTCTTC
>JAURHZ010000211.1 GCA_030833025.1 Armatimonadota bacterium | reverse complement strand
TATTCCCGGAAGAACGCCTATACTTTATGTCAGCATTCCCGGTAGTACGTATGGGTACAAGAGGTACATAATGGCAGAGCCGATTCGACTTGAAATGCTTGGTGACCAGGAAACCAAGGCCGGAAACTACTTTGTTTCCAACTACCCTCCATATTCGTTTTGGAAGCCGGAATCCGTCCCCGATGTCATCGATGCCATCTCGCGAAAGCCTGCCCCCGGAACGCCACTTGGTATCTACACCCACATCCCGTTCTGCCGGAAACGCTGTCACTTCTGCTACTTCCGTGTCTATACAGATAAGAATGCTGCAGACATCCTCCGCTACGTCGATGCCGTTATTGCCGAGCTCAAAATGTATGCGGACAAGCCATTTATCGATGGACGGAAACCCAAATTTGTCTATTTCGGTGGAGGCACGCCGTCCTACCTCAGTACACAGGCGCTAACGCATCTGGCAACCTCGATGCAGGAGATGCTCCCATGGGACGAAGCCGAAGAAGTAACCTTCGAGTGTGAACCCGGGACGTTGACCGAACACAAAATCAATGTCATCCGCGAAATTGGCGTCACACGCTTGTCATTGGGTGTTGAGCACTTTCAAGAGCACATCCTCAAGTTAAACGGACGTGCACACGGATCCAAGGAAATCGACCGTGCATACGGCTTTGCTCGCGCCGCAGGTTTCCCACAGATTAACATTGACCTCATCGCCGGGATGATGGGCGACACGGATGCAGACTGGGACTTCGCAATCGAACGAACCATCGAGCTCGCACCGGATAGCGTCACCATTTACCAAATGGAGATTCCGTACAACACAACCATCTTTGCTGAAATGCAGGCTGCAGGCAACGATGTTGCCCCTGTGGCAACATGGGCAAAGAAACGTGAATGGGTGGAGCGTGCATTTGCCCGCTTGGCTGAAAATGGCTACACGGTTACCAGTGCGTACACGGCCGTCAAAAATCCAGAGACAAAGTTCCTCTACCGAGACCATCTCTGGCAGGGCGCAGACCTGCTCGGCCTAGGTGTCGCATCCTTCTCGCACGTCGGTGGAACGCACTTCCAAAACCAACATAACATCGACCCTTACATCGAGCGCGTACAGTCCGGAAACCTCCCAGTATTCCGTGCACTAACGCCATCAACCGAGGAAAAACTGATACGCGAAGCCGTATTGCAATTCAAGCTCGGGTGGCTTGACCTCAATTATTTCCGTGACAAATTCGGTGTAGACCTCCGGGAGAAGTTCCCTGCTGCATTTGATTACATCCGGAGCACGGGAAACCTGACGGAAGACGATGACTTCCTGCGCCTGAACATTGAGGGCTTACTTCAGGTTGACCGCTACGTCCACGAGTTCTTCCTCCCGCAACACCGCGATAGTCGCTATGCCTGACGCGAACCCTCTGGACCTTGCAGGACCACTGGCTGATTTGCACTCGGATGCACTTCTCCTCATGCCGGATGCTACATCTGTGGCTGGGGATGAAGTGCCGATGCCGTTTCATGCCCTGCTTGTACATCGCTCCGATATGACAAGCACGCTCAGCAGGTTTCACGGCAGTGAGATTCAGTTGCAGGTGCTTCAGCAAAGCATCGATGAAACCAGCATCCTACGTGCAGTCATCCTCCGGCGTTGTCGCGATAATCAACCTGTTGAATACGGTGCAATCCGGATTTTTTTGAAACATTTTCCGGAAGCTGCCGCTGCGACCCTGCGAGCGGGTACAACACCGCTAGGTACTGTTTTGTCCGAGTTCAACATTCCTTATGTATCCAATCCACTTGGCTTCATACGACTGCATACTGGTAGTGTCATCGCAAAATCACTGGAACTGGATGCAACCGGAGATGTTGTATACGGACGTAGAAACCGGCACTTGACTCCTGCCGGGGATGTACTTGCTGACATACTTGAAATTCTCCCGCCGGATGTTCCGGCTAGAAATGTTGACTAAGCGATGGAAAACACGCAGGCATTCGATGTAATCGTTATCGGCGGTGGGCCAGCCGGCGCAACGACGGCTGCCATCCTTGCACAGCATGGACGCAGTGTGCTGGTGCTCGAGAAGGACTACTTCCCGCGCTACCATGTTGGTGAGTCTCTCATGCCATACTGCTGGTTTGTTCTTGACCGGCTTGGCGTCATTGACCAGCTAAACGAATCAGCGTTTCCAAAGAAGTACAGCGTGCAGTTTGTCTCGATGCAAGGAAGGGTTTCACAGCCATTCTACTTCTTCGAGCACTGGGACCACCCAGCAGCTGTGACGTGGCAGGTTGTGCGTAGCGACTTCGACAAAATGCTACTCGACCGTGCCGCTGAGCTGGGCGCTGAAGTTCGCTACGGAACACGGGCGAAAGAGTTCTGCCGGGATGATAACGGCAAGGTCACCGGAGTTCGCGTAGAAAATGATTTGGGCGAGTCGTACGTTGTGTCAGCCAGCGTCACTGTAGATGCCACAGGCCGCGATGCCCTTGCGGCAAGTCGTAACCAATGGCGTATCAAGGATCCTGAGCTCGGTAAGATCGCCATCTGGACTTACTACAAGGGTGCCGAACGCGACCCGGGCCTCGATGAAGCCGCGACGACCATTGCCTACCTACCTGATAAGGGCTGGTTCTGGTACATCCCGCTCCCCGATGATGTCGTTGGGGTTGGCATCGTCGCAGAAAAAGACTACCTCTTTTCTGGAACTCGCGATAAAGCTGAGATCCTTGCCCGGGAAGCCGCAAACAATCCGTGGATCGAACAACGCATCGCAAAAGGCACGCAGTTCGGGCCTATTTGGGCAACAGGTGACTTCTCGTATCGCTCGAAGTACTGCGCGGATGACGGCCTAGTCCTTGTAGGCGATGCATTTGCGTTCCTTGATCCTGTGTTTTCATCCGGTGTCTACCTTGCGCTCAAGAGCGGTGAACTGGCTGCTGACACGATACATGCGGCTCTAACCGATGGTGATACATCTGCGGCACGCTTCACCAAGTATGGCGACCAGCTGTGCGCAAGCATTGAAACAATGCGTGCACTCGTGTATGCCTTCTACCAGAAGGACTTCTCGATGAAAGATGTCGTTACAAAGTTCCCTGATGTTAAGGGAGACCTGGTGGACTGTCTAATCGGTGATCTGGTGCGTGACTTCTCTGACCTATGTAATGCCGTTGGGCATTTTGCTGAGTTGCCTGAGCATCTTCCTCATGGACGGCCCCGCGAAACCGTCGGAGCTGAAGCCGCAACCGTATGACGCCGCAGTTCCCCGACTTGTTTGTGATGCGCCATCGGGTCGAGTTTTCCGAAACCGATATGGCTGGAATCATTCACTATTCCAGCTACTTTCGGTACATGGAAGTCACCGAGCATACATTTCTACGCAGTCGGGGACTTAGCGTTGCCGGGAAACATCATGTGATTGGATGGCCACGCGTCGATGTAGGGTGTCAGTTCCGGGCACCGCTACGATTCGAGGATGAAGTGGATGTCCACCTCTCCATTGATGAGCTGAAGGACAAGTCCATTCGCTATTCTTTCAGGTGCCACAAAGTCGGAACGGATACTGATGTAGTTGTCGCGACGGGACACACCGTCACTGTTTGTGTTGCGATGGACCCAGAATCTGGCCAAATGAAGGGTACTTCAATTCCAGATGCATTTCTTGCACAGCTTCTTGGCCCGGATTACATACAGGAATGATGCATCCGGATGCTACCTGATAGAGCTGCTATAAGGCGCCAACAACACGATTCGCTCCGCGATTTACTCGGGTTGCTGGCGCATTCCAATCCTTTTTATGCCCCGCGTATAAATGGCACATTGCCTGATACCTCAAGCGTGACACTGGATGAGTTCTGCAGTAACTTTCCACTCACAACAAAGCACGAGATTGTTGCTGATCAGGCAAGCCATCCTCCCTTTGGTACCAATCTGACATACCCGATGGCTGCTTACACCCGTGTTTCGCAGACCAGCGGCACCAGTGGGCAGGCGATTCGCTGGTTGGACACTACGGCATCGTGGAACTGGATGGTTGCGTGTTGGGCTACAGTGTTTGAGCGGAGTGGCGTCACGGCCGATGACCGCATCTTCTTCGCATTTTCCTTTGGCCCCTTCCTTGGATTCTGGACAGGCTTTAATGCCGGTGAGCGCGTAGGGGCACTCTGTATGCCCGGTGGGGGGATGAGCACGCTTGCCCGTATCGAAGCAATCATCGGGAATGCTGCAACCGTTCTGTGCTGTACGCCGACTTACGCTATTCACATGGGACAGGTTGCAGCAGAAAACAAGATTGATCTCGCGCAATCCTGCGTAAGGGCTATCATCGTTGCTGGAGAGCCCGGGGCCGCCGTTCCCGCCACCCGCGCAGCAATCGAAGGCTATTGGCCTGGGGCAAAGGTTTGGGACCATCACGGGATGACAGAAATCGGCCCCGTGACGTACCAGTGC
>JAURHZ010000210.1 GCA_030833025.1 Armatimonadota bacterium | reverse complement strand
CAGGCATCCCATCGGAGCCTGCGATAACCACCACGCGACCGTGGGAACCCTTATTCGCATTTCTGTGCTGCACACGCCTTGGGAGGGCTGCGCGCACATCCGCAGGCGTCTGTAGGTATGGAACATCCACAAGTAAAGCCGTATCAATCACCGGGAGCGCCAGCGGTGCGATGCAAAGCTTGCCCGTATGCGTTGCGCCGGGATAGAGGATGTTTCCGCGCTTGGGGGCGATAAACGAAATGGTCACATCGGCATGAATGGCACCATCGTAGACATCCGCGGTGTCGGAGTTAACGCCCGTCGCAATGTCGAGCGACAGCACGGTTGCCGGACTGTCGTTTGCCCAAGCACAGAGTGCTTCAATGGCGCCTTCTGGCTTTGATGTCGTTCCAATCCCGAGGAGGGCATCGATGATGACATCCGATGTATTCAAATGTTCCAGGGGATCTTCCCCAAAAATGTGTGTAACACCGCCGCAGGCTGTCCACGCATTCGCCATGATCGCGGCATCCCCGGTCAGTTTTTCCGGTGACCGGCTTGCAATGACCTCCACGGAACGCCCCTCGGAGAGGAGTAAGCGCGCCACTACGTAGCCATCCCCGCCATTGCCACCACTCCCGCACAGTACGATGACCCTCCCAAGCGGGTAGAGCTGCTGAACGAGTCGCGCAGCTGCCTCTCCCGCCGACTGCATCAAAGATAACAGCGGTAGGTTCATTTGCTTACAGGCTGCCTGCTCGATGGCTTTGGCCTCGGCGGCTGTGATTACGGCGTATGACATTTGCTAAACCGTGAATGGCTCTCCGGCGCTTGGGACGATGATACGGACATCCCGTTCCTGATCCGCGCACTCCTGACGGAACGCTCCGGGAGTTCCTGAGAGGGCACTAAATGTTGCATAGTGCATCGGGATAACGGTCGTCACCGATGGCAAAAAGCTTAGTGCATATGCGGCCTCGCGCGGGCCCATCGTGAACCGGTCGCCGATTGGGAGGAATGCGATTTCGGGTTCATAGAGGTCATTAATGATTTTCATGTCGCCAAATACATTTGTGTCTCCGGCGAAGTAAATGGTCGGGATGTCAGCACCCCGCAGAATAAATCCTGCGGCTTCACCCATCGGGAGCGTTCCGGAAGGCGTTTCAAAGGTCGATGAATGGACAGCGGTGACCATCGTGATTGACAGTGCACCGCCGGCAACCTTAATGGTCCCACCACGGTTCATGGCTTCGAGTTTGTCCCACGAGACGCCTAGGTTTCCGTAGTAGTCGGTTATTTCGGCGATTGCGACGATGGTGCAGCTGGAGTGTTCTTGCAGCATTTTCGCATCATGCATGTGGTCATTGTGACCGTGGGTGATGCACAAGTAGTCAATCGGCGGCGTGTGCCATGTTTGGGGACAGGCGGGGTTTGATTCTGTAAAGGCATCGAGGAGGATATTAATGCCCCCCGGCGTCGTGATGTGCACCGTGCCGTGACCAAGCCATGTAAAGGCGGTTTCACTTAGCGTTGATGCAAGAGGGGCCGGCGTAGCTGGAGCGGATTTCGCAGCGGTGACGACGGGTTGAGGTTTGGCAACGACAGGCGTTTCGCCAGCGGGGGCTGCTTGCGGAGCTGGGGTGTGCACTGGATGCGCGGGCGGTTCGGTTGTCGGGCCATCGGCATCGATACGTTTGCTCTGCCCAAGGCCAAGAGAGACGCCTACATTTGCCAGTTCATCTGCGACGGCATTAAACCCGCGGCGGACGTGCGTGACTTTCCCGGAACGGAAGCCGCGCAGCTTCTGGCGGGCGGCGTTGTAGAGGGGGATGAGATCGGGCGCTTTTACGGAGTATGAGCCGGCAATTTGCTTGGCCATCAGCTCCGAGTCGGTCCGCACTTCAACGGTTTCAACACCCAGCTCGGCGGCGATATCGAGACCACGTAGGAGCGCGGTGTATTCGGCAACATTGTTGGTGCAGTCTGGGAGGCGTTCTGCGAGCTTTACGGCTGGGACCAGCTCATTGTCGGTGTAGACGACGACTCCGATACCGGCGCGTCCTGGGTTGCCTTTGCTTGCGCCATCCGTGTGTACCAATGCGTGTTTTGCCATAGTTGCATTGTATGGTGCGTCAACCGGATTGTAGGCAGCGCATGTGCAATGTTGATGTTGGATTCGTGTAGGATGCCGGTCATGGATTCCAAAGTCATTTTGATTACGGGTGCTGGGAGTGGGGTTGGCCGTGCGACCGCCCTGCTGTTTTTGTCGAGGGGCTGGCGGGTTGTGCTGGCGGGCCGGCGGGTGAGGGCGCTAGAGGAAACGGTCGCGATGTCCGGTGAGTCCGCTGGAAATGCATTTGTCTTTCCGGTGGATGTGACATCTACAGAACAGATGACAGCACTTTTCGATGCTGCAGTGGCGCATTTTGGACGTATCGATGTCGTGTTTAACAACGCGGGGATTGTGCGTGGCGGGGCGCCGGATGAGCTTACTGTGGGTGACTGGAATGCGGTGCTTGCGGCAAACGTCACGGGGACATTTCTCGGAATCCGGGAGGCCTTTCGGGTGTTCAAAGCGCAGACCCCGATGGGTGGGCGCATCATAAATAATGGATCACTCGCGGCGCATACGCCAAGGCCGAATGCGATTGCGTACACGGCAAGCAAACATGGGGTTACGGGGATGACAAAGGCGGCATCGCTGGATGGCCGTGCGTTTAACATCGCGGTTGGGCAAATCGATATCGGGAATGCCGAGTCTGACATGACTGTGAATATGCATTTGGGTGTCCCGCAGCCAGATGGCAGTGTTGTGGTTGAGCCATTGCTTGCCGCTGAGACGGTTGCGGGCGCGGTGTTGCATATGGCGGAGCTGCCACTTGGGGCAAATGTGTTGTTTATGTCAATCATGGCGACGAAGATGCCGTTTGTCGGCCGGGGTTAGCGCTGCGGATACGGGGGAGCCCGGCGATAGAATAACGGCACTATGTCCGTATCGTTTCACTTGTACAACACATTGCACCGGGCCAAGCAGCCGTTTGAGCCCATCGTTCCTGGAAAAGTGGGGCTGTACACCTGCGGACCGACGGTTTACAACTACGCGCACATCGGCAACCTGCGCACCTTCCTCTTTGAAGACCTCCTGACACGCACGCTTCGCTTCCTCGGAAACGATGTTACGTGGGTGATGAATGTCACGGATGTTGGACATATGACATCGGATGGCGATGCCGGCGAAGACAAAATGGCGATTGCCGCCCAGCGTGAGCAGAAGACGCCTTGGGAGCTCGCGCGGTTTTACGAGGATGCGTTTCTTGTTGACATGTTTGCGCTTGGTATTAATCGTCCGGATGTCCTTCCGCGTGCGACCGAGCACGTCGAGGAAATGATTGCACTCAACCTAGAGCTTGAGCGCCGTGGGTATACCTATTTGACGGATGAAGGTCTGTATTTCGATACATCGAAGGATGACCAATACGGCAAGCTCGCGCGAATCAAGTTTGAGGATCAAAAGCACGCTGCGCGTGAAGATGTATTTGTAGATCCGGGCAAGCGCAGCCCTCAGGACTTCATTCTGTGGTTCACAAACAAGCCGAATCACATCATGAAATGGGATTCCCCTTGGGGAGTTGGCTATCCAGGGTGGCATATTGAGTGTTCCGCGATGGCCATGAAATACCTCGGGGAGACATTTGATATCCACTGTGGTGGCAATGACCATATCCCGGTGCATAACACGAATGAGATTGCGCAGAGCGAGTGTGCGACGGGCAAGACATTTGCGCGGTACTGGATGCATGCTGCGTTCCTTAATGTCAAGGGCAAGATGTCGAAGTCGAAGGGTAACTTCCTAACGGTTCAGACGCTGAAAAACTCCGGTTATGACCCGCTGGCGTATCGCTACTTGTGCCTTCAGGCTCACTATCGGAGTGAGCTTGAGCTGGCGTGGGAATGGGCGGATGATGCGCGGACGAAGGGGCAGGCCGATTCACTCGACACCGCTGCTGCTAGTCTGAAGCGCTTGTACGAGCGTGTGGCCCGGGTCTCAGATGAGTCGCTATCTGACGATGCGGCTTTCGATGCAGCGGTCACCGATGTCCTAACAGCGCTTTGTGATGACTTGAATATCCCGAAAGCTATCGGGGTGCTCCACAGCTATGGTTCGCCGCGGCTCTGGCGTCACTTCGATGCGATCTTGGGTCTCGATTTCGAAAACCGCGCGGTTCAGCCAGCCGAGGTCGCTGTTCCGGCAGAAGTGCTAGCATTGGTGGATGAGCGCCAGGCTGCGCGTAAGGCGAAGGACTTCGCGCGCTCCGATGCGATTCGCGCGGAGCTGCTGGCGATGGGCTGGGAAGTTGGCGATTCCCCGCAAGGCCCAACAATCAAGCCGGCCGGGTAAGTGGTTAACTTAGCACAATAATGAAGCCACATCGTTGAAATGGAACGGTGTGGCTCCCGTAGCGTGGCTGCCACGC
>JAURHZ010000020.1 GCA_030833025.1 Armatimonadota bacterium | reverse complement strand
TGGGTCTGGGCTCGGCGCGGATAGTATAAGGCTGCGCGTGTACGGATGTTGAGGGTTATCAAAGATCTCGGCCGTTGTCCCGAGCTCAACCACGCGACCCAGATACATCACTGCAACACGGTCCGTGACGTGGCGCATCAGTGCCAAGTCGTGACCAATAAACATATAGCCAACATTGCGTGAACGCTGAATATCAGCAAGCAAGTTAATGACCTGCGCCCGCACAGAAATATCCAGAGCTGACACGGGCTCATCGAGGATGACCAGCTTTGGGTCTGCGATAATCGCACGTGCTATACCAATGCGCTGGCGCTGACCACCGCTGAACTCGTGTGGATAACGTCGCAGGCTATCTCTGTCCAATCCAACGGAATCTAGTGTCGCCTCTGCCCGAGCAATTCGCTCCGCACGGTTACTCCCAATCTGGTGGACTTCTAGCGGCTCAAGCAATGATTGCAAAATCGTTCGGCGAGGAGAAAGGCTCGCATAAGGGTCCTGAAAGACCATTTGGACGTTGCGGCGGAATGCAAGCAGCGCGGATCCCGATAGCCCTGCTGGATTCTGACCATCCACACTGACGCTACCCTGAACAGGCTTTACAAGCCCGAGAACAGCCTTAGCCAGAGTTGACTTTCCACAACCTGATTCGCCCACAATGCCAAGCGTTTCGCCCGCTGCTACTTCGAGAGACACGCCGTCCACAGCACGCAATACTCTCCGGCCGACCGGATAGTGGACGTGAACATCGGTTATTGTTAGCATCCCGCCACCTCACTTACCCGATGGCACGCGACCCACTGTGGTTTCTCAGATGAACCTAACTGAATCAGAGGCAGAGGTGCATCACAGCCGCTCACCGCAACACGACAACGTGCCTTGAACGGACATCCGGTTCCCCGCTGGCCACTCGTTGGAGGCTGCCCGGGAATCGATACCAATGGCTCTCCAGGGATTGCCTTGTCTGGCAAGCTTTCGAGCAAGGCCTTTGTGTATGGATGACCGGGTGCGGCAAACAATGTCTCGACATCCGTGCTTTCAAACACCTTGCCACCATACATGACAACCACGCGGTCACAAAGCTCGGCGACGACAGCAAGGTCATGGGTGATGAACGCAATCGCCATCCCCGTTTCGCGCTGTAGCTGTCGCAACAATTGTAGAATCTGGGCCTGGACTGTCACATCAAGCGCTGTTGTGGGTTCATCCGCGAGCAACACTTCCGACTTGCACGCAAGCGCCATAGCAATCATCACGCGCTGTCGCATCCCGCCCGATAGCTCATGCGGATACTGTTTTGCACGCCGCTCTGGATCTGGAACCTGAACTTTTCGTAGGGCATCCACTGCAGCATCCATTGCCGCACGGCCCTTCAAGCCCTGGTGCAACGTCACCGCTTCAGCAATCTGGGCACCGACGGTAAACACGGGGTTTAGGGATGTCATCGGGTCTTGGAAAACCATCGCCGCACGCTTACCGCGCATCCCCGGTGCAGTAGCTGGAGTCACAGGTGAGCCGCCAATATGGATAGAACCACCGAGGACTGTCAGGGGAGCGGGTAACAAACCAAGCACTGCCAGCATCGAGAGTGTCTTTCCGGAACCGGATTCACCCACAATTCCAAGAATTTCACCTGCGTCGATCGACATATTAACGCCGTCAACGATAACGTGTTCGCCGGCGGAGTCGGTCCATCCGATGCGTAGATTTTCAATTTCAAGGACTGCTGGCATGGCGATTTAATCGAAGAGGCTAGAGACAGAAGCATTCTGCCAAATACGATGGATGGCTTCCGAGAAGACTTGAGATGTCGACAGGACCGTACATCGGGCTGGTCGTCGGGAATCCGGCAGCGGAATGGTGTCGGTGGTAATCACTTCACGAATCTCCGGTCGGCTTAGTCGCTCTGGAGCCTTGCCTGCGAAGACGGCATGCGTACAGGCAATCGTGATATCTGGCGTCGCACCGTTTGCAAGTAGCGTGTCCACGATCTCGTTGATGGATCCGCCAGTCGAAATGATGTCATCGTAGACAATACAACGCTTGCCACGTACATCCCCCGCAAGGCCCGAGATTTCAGACTCACCGTGTGCTGGGTGAAATTTGTAGCCAACCGCAAGCGGGACATTAAGCCGGGATGCCAGCTTTCGAATCGTCTTTACGCGTCCTTCATCAGGAGAGATTAGACAGACATTCTCCATTGATTGCTGAGCGAGGTAATCCGAGATAACTGGAACGGCGGTCAGGTGGTCAACTGGAACATTGAAGAAACCTTGAATCGCATCCGCATGGAGGTCCATCGCGACAATATGATCCGCGCCGGCGGTCGTAAGCAGGTCGGCGATGAGCTTTGCTGTAATCGGTTCGCGCGGACGATCCTTTTTCTCCTGACGGGCATATCCGTAATAAGGTAGCACACAGGTGATGCGATAGGCCGCTGCCCGCTTGAGGGCATCGATCGCAATCAACAGCTCCATCAGGTTGCCATCAATCGGAGCGCATGTCGGTTGAATAAGGAAGACATCCGATCCCCGGACAGACTCCTCAAACTTGACATAAACCTCGGAGTCGGGAAACCGTGTTATACGGAGACCACCCAGCGGGATACCGAGACGCTGGACAATTGCCTCTGCTAGCGCCGGGTTACCGGTACCGCTGAAGACTGCAATGGGATGGCGTTGAGACATGGTTTCCATAATATCCTTAGGGGCTAGTCTGCGTGGTCCGAGACTTTGAGTACAACCTTGCCACAGCTGCCAGCCTGCATTAGGGCAAATCCGGCATCGAACTGATCAAACGGAAGGATGTGCGTTCGGATGGGCGTGACATCGAGGCGACCGGATGCAAGCAAATCCTGCATCGTGAACCAAGTGTCATACAGCCTGCGACCAACAACACCATGTATACGAAGACCCTTGAAAATGATGTCTTCTGCTACATTGAGGTCGACATTCCCTGCGGGGATGCCCATCAGCGAAATGCGCCCACCTGGTTTAGCGAGGCGAAGACTTTGTTGGATGGCTTTTGGGGCTCCCGACATCTCGAGGACAACATCCACGCCCATCCCATGCGTCAGTGTCGCGACCGCATCATCGACATCTGTGTCACGTACATTCAGCACATGATCCGCACCAACGGTCTTTGCGAGGTCTAGGCGGTAAGCGGATGCATCCGTGGCGATGATATTTGTTGCGCCCACGGCACGGCAAACCGCGATGGCAAACAACCCGATTGGGCCACAGCCGAGTACGGCAACTGACTTGCCAGCGACGGGTTCAACCAGTGCGGCGTGGACAGCATTTCCTAAAGGGTCTTGAAGGCAGCTAACTGTATTGGGGATGCGAGGGTCGTTCTTCAAAACACTCGCCGCAGGCACCGCGAAATATTGACCGAAACAGCCATCCGTGTCGACGCCGAAAATCTGAGTACTTGTACAGACATGGCCATCACCTGTACGGCACTGGCGACAATGTCCACAGATTTTGTGCGACTCGCCTGAGACACGGTCCCCAACCGTAAATCCTGTTGTATTCGGACCTAGCTCTAGCACTTCGCCGGCCCACTCATGCCCCATGGTTATAGGTGGTTTCACACGTCCTGCTGACCAAGCGTCCCAGTTATACACGTGGAGATCGGTTCCACAGAGCGACACAGCATCAATGCGGACGAGCAGCTCCCCAACACCTGCAACAGGCATCGGACGGGTTGTCCAAAGGGCTCCGGCAGCCGGAGTGGATTTGACAATGGCGTTCACGATGTCGATTCTATCTGTTAAGAGTGGCAAAATCAGGCATCCACGGGTGAATAGCGCCGATGTAATTGGGACTGTCCCAACATCTTTACACTGCACAACTCGCATCGGATGGTGAAAAAACGATATGGACATGTGCGTGTTATGCCCGTGCTATGTGCACGTAAGGTGACATCGGACAGGTACAATCCGGTTATGTCAGCCACTGCCCTGCGAGATGACTCCGCTGCAAAAAAAGCCGTACTGACAGACGTCGACCAGATAACACAAACGCGCCGCTCTGCTGCAGGGATGAAGTCGCTGGTTGTTACACTCGCTTTCGCATTTCTCCTCGTCGTTGCGATGCTGCTTGATATCGTTTACTTGTACATCATGGCGGTCGCACTCGCGATGATTCAACCCGTCGCCTACTTGGTAGCGGTGAAGTTCACGCCAAAATACACCGTCAAACGAAACCTTCCGCCCATTGGTGTCGAAGGAAGACCAGTCGAAATTCGCCTAAATGTGAGCTCGGCAGGCGGCTTACCGCAGGGTGCCCTGCACATCATGGACCGTGTCCCGACGTCGTTTACGACCACTACGCCACCTTCGGAGCTAGGGTGTCTACAGGAATGGGATGGCACTAACGGGTATTTGTCGTACCAAGCCAGCCCTGGACTTCGCGGTGTTTACACGTTTGACCACGCCACCATGGACTCAAGTGATCCGATTGGCTTGTATTTCTTTGAGTCGACGCTAGACGGCAGCGATCAAATTGTTGTGCATCCAGCATCGGCACTTGCTCCTAATGCCACAAACGGCCAGCTGGGTGCGCGTGGGCAAGAAGAGCAAGATGGAAGCATTCGGCGCGGTGAGGGCGTTGACCTCCACGGTGTGCGTGAGTATATGCAAGGCGATGGCCTGCGCCGCGTCCATTGGCGTGCCAGTGCCCGCCGCGACAAGCTCGTCGTCGTCGAGTACGAGGATGCCCTTCCTCAGGACATGCAGCTTGTGATGATGGGGGCGGCGGCAACGCATCGCGGAACTGGCAAGCAATCCACATTTGAAATCGCAGTAAAGGTCGCAGCCACGCTTTCGGATCGTGTTCAACGTGATGGCGGTGCATTTAGTATTAGTTGTGGCTCTGCGCAGTGTTCGGCTCCAAACAAAGGGGATGCCCGTCGCGCTCGGTTTGCGCTCCTTGATTGGCTAGCTCGACTCGAACTACCAACGACCGAGCAGCATCCAAAACCGGCTGGGAAATCATCGAGTTCACGTACACGCACGGTAATCGTTGCACCCGCTGTTACGCCTGCAGTCCTGTCATGTATTGCTGATCTGATGAGGGCTGGAGCGGCTACGGAAATCATTCTCCTCTCAGAAGGAACGACACCGCAGGAGTGCGGCCTTGCAAACATCCCTGCTGGAGTACGTGTTCGGATTGTCGATAGCCTCAACAACCCGTGGCTAGATGGAGGGCGGCGCTTTGTCCGTGCAATTGGTGCAGCCTAAGACCCGGCCGCTGGCAGTCGTCTCACTCCCGTTGTATCTGGGAGCGGCATTTACACAGTGCGCTGCATTGCTTGCCGCACGAGAAGTCTTTGTCAATCCTGTCATCGGTGTCCTTTGTCTAGTCATCACACTGGTTGGCTTTGCTGGAGCATTCCGTCTTCGACAGCTTGGCGCGGGATCGGATTTCCTGCGGGCAGGTGCTTTTGGTCTCTTCGGGCTAGCTGTCCTCCTCCTCCTAACCCGAGTCGTCCTAGGCTCAGTGGCAAGCTACGATTTTCGCCAGATCGCTGAGCAGCTGATTCTTGGGACACTGGCTATCGTTGCAGCCGTCGGTGCGCTGATTCTGGTCACCGATGAAAGTGTCGCGTTTGTAGGGGTTTGGGGTTTGGCAATCGTTGGTTTAAGTGCGACATCCGATGTCAACCTCCAGCTCATCATTTACTTTGGTCTGTTTCTCGTCGGGTTGCTGTTCACACTCGTTCATATCCATGCCCTTGCGCAAGCCCCGGCAGGCTCGCGTGAACGTGTGGCATCTGGTGACTACCTTGTGCGTCAGGCGCGTAGCGCAGCATTACTCTGGGTATTTGCGATTGTTTTTGGCGTTGTCATTTCGATTCCAACCCGGATGTTAGGAAAGAACGTCTCCTTGGCACAAGTTGTCAACCAGCTACGTGCTGAGAACCAATCGGCAGCCAGCAAGGCATCCCAGCTGGAACGCCTGAGTGAAGGTGGCGGAACATTTGGTATCGGACTCGGACCGCTTCGCGATGACCAGACGCCAGTGATGAAGGTCTTCGCCGATGAACCGCGCATGTTACGCGGGCGTACATACGATACGTATACCGGTAAGGGATGGACAACGGAGCAGTTTAGGTTGGGTAAGGAAGTGTTTGGTAGCCGGGGACCAAATGGCATATCGGACTACGTCATCAGCCCACGCGAAGATAGCGTCCCGGCTACGCAAGCGATTGTTCGCTACCGAGTGGTTGCGGCGGATGACATCCTTGCATTGATATACGTCGCTGGAGATGCCGTCCGGGTTAAGGTTTCATCACCAAGCCTGTATGCAACACCAGATGGCAATATTGGCGCTTATGCCTACCTCAGTTCCTATGAAATGGAGTCGCGCCTACCAACCGCCGATGAAGCGGTCCTAAATGCGACATCCCAGGATTACGCACCCCCCATGCGTCCATTCCTCGCCGTTCCGACCAACCCTGCGATTGCGCAACATGTGGATGCTGCGATAGCGGGAGCTACTGGGCCTTATGCAAAGGCTGAAGCGATCCGCCGCTATGTTGGAGGTCGTTGTACGTACAATCTGCAGGCTGCAAGAGTGCCCGCTGGCCGTGACCCTGTCGATTACTTCCTGAATGATTCGCGACAGGGCTACTGTGACCTCTATGCATCATCGGTTGCAATCATGTGCCGGATGGCTGGTCTTCCATCGCGTATCGCAACCGGTTTCAATGGCGGAGAGCCATCCACCGAAGAGACCGGTGCATACCAAATCCGCGAGAGCAATCGGCATGCATGGGCAGAGGTTTACTTTGTGGGTCAGGGATGGGTTCCCTTTGATGCAACAGCATTGACTCCGGCAGTCGCGGACACCGCTCAGGTGACGCAAGCTGGCGGTGGTCGGACTTGGATTACGCGGCTTCAGCAGCTGGCGAGCTCACCGTGGGCATTTATCGTTCCGGGTGGCCTGTTGATTGTTGCGGCGATGTTCCGTGCGCCTAAGCGTGATGTCGCGCTTGAGGGCGTGGGCAGAAGTGTCGAGGCTAAGCAGCTGGCTGCGCAGTGGGCAAAACTGGAACGGGCTTTTAAGCGTGCTGGTATCGATGTATCACCTGCGGAGACGCTGGATGAAATTGTAGACGATGCCTGCGCCGTACTGGAACGCTCTGGACGCAATGATACGGCGATGCTGCTCCGCAACACGGGACGCGCCATCAGCCACGTCTTGTACGGTGGGTACCCGGTAGACAACTCGGATGTCAAACGGATTACAACGGACGTTAGTAACATCATCCAAGTAGTAAATTCCGTCTCGAAGGTTGCACGCGGACGCTGATTGCCGGTGGAATGGGAGATATGCACGCTGATATCCCGCTAGATACCCGAATTGTCCTGATCACGGGAACGCAGTCAGCTGATAAGGCCAAACTTGCGCGTGAATTGGTTCTGCGGGTTGATGCTGACTTTGCCGACTTTGATTCTGAGACCATCGCCGCGGACGGCACTCCTGTTGATCGGTTGCTCTCTGGTGTGTCCACGGCTCCATTTGGAGATGGCAAGCGTGTTGTGCTTGTAACGCATGCAGAGCAGCTGGATGATGCCACGCAAAAGAAGCTGGCTGCAGGTATCGACAAGATTCCATCGAGTGGCTTGATGATACTTCTGACGGGTGAGCCTGTTATTGAGGATGGAAAAGCAAAGAAGGGCACTACGGTGCTGACTGAGCTTGCAACGGCAGTCAAAAAGCATGGAAAGCTGGCAGACTTTGGGGTTCCTCAAAAGGATGACCTGCGGGCATATGTTGAGCGATTGGCCAAAGCCCGTGGCAAACAGCTGCGACCAGATGCTCTTGCTCTGTTTATGGATCTCCCTGCAGATGACATGCGCCGGCTCGAAACGGAGCTTGGAAAACTCTTTGACTACATGGGGGATGAAGTTGTTATCCACGCATCGGATGTCACGGAAGTCCTTTCTCGCGGTCCGGATGAGGTTATTTTCAAGCTATGTGATGCTCTTGGTGCGCGACGTGGTGGGGAAGCTTTGCGCTTGCTTGACAGCACATTTCATATTGGGACCAAACCAGATGGAACGGCGCTGCGTGTGCTGACGATGCTCGCACGGCAGATACGTCTGGTGCACCAGGCGCGGATTTTACTTGAGCATCGGATGATTGGGCGTGGGGCGGCGCCGATGTCAGCTGAGGTCGCTGCGATGTTGCCGGCAGATGGGATTAAGGCTACGCTTGCAAATCCGCGTATGGCGTGGATGGGTGACAAGCTTGCCACGCAGGCCAAGCAATGGTCGTTTGATGCATTGGAATCGGCCCTTATTGCGCTTGAGCATGCGGATGGAGCGCTTAAGGGAATCGTCCCTGGAGGGGATAACCCTCGGGAGATTATCGAGGAGTGTGTTGTTCGAATGTGTGCTTAGGTGTTGGGAAAGCCAAAAAAGCCCACCGCGCTGAGCGCGGTGGGCTGACTTTTCGGAATCGCTTAGCGATTATGCAGCTGCTGCAGCAGCACGCTTCATCAGGCGGGACTTGCGGCGATTGGCTGCATTCTTATGGATAATCCCACGCTTTGCAGCACGATCCACGATGGAAACCGTAAGGTTCATCGATGTCGTTACCGCAACTGCATCACCCGCTACAATCGCGGATTGGGTCTTCTTGATCGCGGTCTTGATACGGCTCTTGATTGCGTTGTTTCGCAAGCGGCGCGCACGGGACCGGATAACGTCTTTAGCTACAGATTTAATATTTGGCACAGTTGTTTACTCTTTCCGAAAAGTGTCGACCTTTCTATATACCATCTCTCATCACGTTTGGCACGGTCGTTTGAATCATTGTGGGGTCGAAGCCACCATCTGCGGTCAATGGAACAATAACCTTGCCCTTGAATGACATCCCTTCCTCGACACGAGGAACCGTCGGGTCATCCAAGTTAACCAAGTGAATCCGCACGCCCTGACCCTTTTGACGCATCATCATCGATATCGGGCCAAAAACAGACATCGGCTCTGCCTGAACAGCTGGAGTCATGCGATAACCAATGGTAATCACCTTGTCGCCGGTCGGAGTACCAAGCCATGTGTCTGAGTCATAAGAAGCCATCTCTTGACCTTCAGGCGATACAGGAGGCTTTGGAACAGCACCCGTTTCTTTGGCCTTTTCTGTCGCGGCAGCTGCCTCAGCCTGAAGCTCCTCGGGGGTTCGGGGACGGTTCTTGTACTGAAATGCATTCAGACCAATCAACATGGCCATACCCACGCCGACGGCTACAAAAATCGGAACATTGGATGGTTTCTTCGCCATTAGGATGCCTTCGGTAATCCGAGAACCTTTAGCGACTCGGAATCGCTTTCACCACACGCAAGCAAACGCTCACGGATTGTATCAATTGAGAGCTGGCTTCTATGCAATGCATCCGCTAGAAAAGCACTGCGATCAGGCGCGGTCAAGAGGTCGAGCGTACTAATCTCAAGCGCCTCGGATAATGTAGCAAGCGCCGGAGAAAGTGCATGAATCTCCTCTTCCGCACGGGCACGCAACATGCCACGATGCAACTGAAGCTCGCGCATCGCCTGCTCAACCGGCGCCATCAAAAAACTATACTCATTCAGCTTGGTATTGACTGCTGTCGTTACATCCGTTGACATTGCGCTGGCCTTTCATTATCGTGCCGGTTGGAACCAGAACACCACCGGATAACGTACCATGGAGGTGTGAGTGATTCAACCTCAAGGACTGAAAGTCCGGTAGCGATGCCGACCCCTGATATGTACCCAGGCTTCGAAGCTGACTTTCGCCTTCCCCTGCCTACAGCGCTAATCAACGCGGAAATCGCCAAAAAGTTCCAAGGACGCCAAAGTCCCGTTACCGGTGTCGCCGTTGCAGCACTCGGGGGTGGGAATGCCGCGATCATCATCGATGTCAACCAGTGGCCACTCCCAAAGCGTATCGAAATTCCAGTTGTCCTCAGTGCTGCAGCTGCTCCGTTTCCCTGCCTCACGATGACCTTTATAGATCCACCAACACTCCTCTCCATGCTCCTGCCACTTCTCCAGGCGCATCTGCCAGCGGAGCTAACCGTGGACAAGGCACAGGCCCGACTCGACCTTCGGCCACTCCTCACCAATGTCGGTTTCTCCGCCTGGTTGCACTGCCTACACAAGCTGCAGCTCTCTGTTGAGCCAAGCCGCTTTGTTATCGATGCATCTGTGCGTGTCCCTGAGACTAACACTACGAAATATCTTTCCGCTCCCTAAGGAGATCACGACAAATGTTCACGTTTACCGTCCTAGGTGTGCTCGTTGCTATCGCATCCGTGATGGTTCCAAAGACAGCGATGCGCTTCTCAATCCCGATGCGTATCGCGGCCGTACTCCTCGTCCTGATAGGCTCGGCGGGATCTGCAATCGTCCTTGTGCCCGCGGGCTACCGCGGCGTTTTGCTACAGTTTGGAGCGGTGAAGGGCGTCCTCACAGAGGGCATCCACCTCGTGATGCCCGGAATCAACACCGTCGAGCAACTCGAAGTCCGTACGCAAAAAGAGCAAGCAGAGGCATCCGCTGCATCCCGTGACCTCCAGACCGTGCAATGCACCGTTGCGCTCAACTATCACGTCGAGCCAACCGGCGTCGGACACCTCTATCAAACCGTCGGCAGTGAATACCGCTTTCGCGTGATCGACCCGGCAGTCCATGAATCCCTCAAAGTCGTAACCGCCCGCTACACGGCTGAAGACCTCATCCGTCTCCGAGACAAGGTAAAGGCCGAAGTCCACACAGAGCTTGTAAACCGTCTCCGTGACTATCATGTTGTGGTGGAACCCAATGGAGTCTCACTTACAAACTTCACGTTCTCACAGGAGTTCAATAGCGCAATCGAGCAAAAACAGGTCGCGCAACAAATGGCCGAAAAGCAAAAGTACATTCTGGACCAAGCCAAGCTCGAAGCAACAACGGCTATAACCCGTGCGCGTGGCCTTGCAGAATCTGCAAAGATTAACGCAGAGGCCTTCCAAACCCAAGGCGGTAAGCTCGTTCTTGCCAAGGACTGGATTGAGAAGTGGGATGGCCACTTGCCCACTGTGCAAAGCGGTAGTGGGATGATTATCGATGTTAGAGAGCTCCTCGATGTCAAAGGTGACAAGGCGAAGTAGCTAGCTCTCATATAGCAAAGAAACCTCCCGCCTGACTTGACTGGGAGGTTTTTTCGTTGCTTACGTCAGCTGCGCCATTAGCGGAACTGCGCTCCACACGCTTCACAGGCACTGCGAATCGCTAACATCGCAACATCGACCTCAGCACTCGTAAGCGTCCGATCATCCGCTTGGAAAACAATACGCACCGTAGGGGCATGGTGCCCTTCCGGAATTCCCTGACCCGCATAAAGATCCGTAAGCTCCGCCGAGCGCAGGAACTCTCCGCCAGCACTGATAATCGCGGCATGGATAGCCGAAAAGTCAGTTGTGAGGGGGACGACTGGTGCAATATCGCGTGAGATAGCCGGGAAGCGGCTGATGGCCTTGTAGCCTCCGGCACTCGCGGCAGTACCCTGAAGCTCCATAAGGGCATCTGCACTTAGGTCGATAAACACCGACCGTGCTGGGATGCTTTCGGCTGTGTTATACAGCTGCCCTGTGTCCGAATCGCGGGCAGGGAGTGTGAGGCCGCTGCGAATCTCGCCAAAATAGCCGATAACCTTGCCCCCAACCGTCACTTCTGCGGTGCGGTACGGATGCCCAAGGACATGCGTCGATTGCGTTACGGTAAAGTCGCCAATCCCAAGTCCGCTGAGCAAATGCTCAACCATTCCCTTGGCAAAGTAGACATCTACTGGGATGAGTCCAGCCTTTATTCCCCACATCCCAGCCGTAAGCGAACCTGCGAGAATCACCGCTAAGTGCCGTGGCTCAGCATAGGCCCCGTCGTCTGTTCGGCGATAAACACTTCCCAGCTCAAAGATTCCAAAGTCGCGGATTCCGCTATCCACTGCACGAGCGGCTGTGGGGAGGAGGGTTGCAAACAACGATGTACGCAGCGATGAATACTGAGGAGCCATCGGGTTGCGAATCGCTACCAATGCATCTTGTTCCGCTTGCGTCCAGGCGGTTTCAGGGGATGTAAGCGAATGGCCAACAATATCTTGCAGGCCGAGACCCGTCAGAATTGTGCGTACTTTTGCTGCAAATTCTGCACCTGGTGCATTAATGCCGCGTCCAGTGGTAACTGGAGGCACGGTTTCTGGTAGCTTGTCGTATCCAAGAGCGATACGGCCGACTTCTTCGGCGATGTCTTCTTCGATCGCGATGTCTGGGCGGAAGCTTGGAACAAGACAATCGAGAGCCCCTGCCGAACGTTCCGCATCAATACCGAGGCGCTTAAGAGCAGCGACTGCTTCATCCCGGTCAATATCAACTCCGAGCAGGCGACGGATACGGTCGATACGCGCAAGGACGCGTGTCGGAACATGTGCCTTTGCAATGACATCGGTTGTCGGGCCATCAATCGTGCCACCCGCAATCTCAAGGATCAATGCGGCTGCGCGTGCGGTAGCTTGGAGGACAAGGTTTGGATCAACAAAGCGCTCGAAGCGGTAGCTCGCTTCGCTCGCAAGGCCCAACGCTTTGCTACCTCGCCGAATGGTGATAGGTTCAAAGTGTGCGGATTCGAGGAGGATATCCGTGGTACCCGATGTGATTTCCGTCTCGAGACCACCCATGATGCCCGCGATGGCAACCGGTCGGTTGGCATCACAGATACACAGAGGCTGCGCCGAGAGGATCCGCTCTTCGCCATCGAGGGTTGTGATCTTCTCATCAGCTTTCGCGCGGCGAACGATGATTTGTCCGCCATCGATGGTCGCGAGGTCGAAGGCATGCAGCGGCTGTCCAAGCTCAAGCATCACGTAATTCGTAATATCGACGATGTTATTGACGGGCTTGTACTTATCACCAAGGGCTTGCGTAAGGCGCTCTTGCATCCAGTCTGGGGCTGGGCCAATGCTCACTCCACGGATAACGGTTGCTGCGTAGCGCGGACAGGCATCTGGGTCATCGATTGTTACCGCGACAGGGCCAGCGCCGGTCGCAAGCGTGATGCCTGCTGGCATGGTTACAGCGATATCCGGATTGATTGCTGCGGCTTCGCGTGCGGTTCCGAGGATGGATGCCCAGTCGCCACGGTTAGGCGTTACTTTTGTGTAGAGCGTCGGTCCATCGAGAATTTCTTCCACTTCGAGACCAGCCATCGTGAGTGCATCACAGAAATTGTCAAAGGCAACTCCATCAGCCGGGACCGGGATGAACTCTTGTAACCAGGAAAGAGGTACTTTCATGCGCTTATTCCTAAGGATCTGATGGCAACCGCCACGCACGTGTCGGAAGCGGTTGTCATCGATTGACTGAAGCAGGTCATCATATTGCTAGCGTGGATAGCACCACCTGATGTCTGCGTGAGCATCTAATTAAAACTGCCGCAGGAAGCGGAGGTCATTCTCAAGGAAGAGGGGGAGGCGATCGACGCCGTGAAGGACCATCGGCATACGATCAAGGCCAAAGCCAAAAGCCCAGCCTGAGTATTCTGTCGGGTCGATCCCGGCTCTCCTCAAAATGTTGGGATGTATCATCCCTGCACCACCCACTTCAAGCCAGCGGTCTCCCCACTTGACGGCGATTTCAACGCCCGGCTCGACGAAGGGGAAGTAGTCAGGGCGAAAGCGGACAATGGCTTCGGGGCCAAAAATGCCGCGCATGATTTCTGCCATCACGCCTTTGAGGTCTGCCAACGAGAGGTCTTTATCGACGGCAAAGCCATCCACTTGGTGGAAGGTATGGCTGTGCGTGTCATCGACCGCATCCCGGCGGAAGCAGCGTCCGATTTGAGCATAGCGTAGTGGTGGATTCTGCCCGGTAGCGAGGACACGCCCTTGTGTTGGGGTGGTGTGCGTACGCATCAGGTGGTCATCATCTAGAACAAAGCTCATCTGTTCATCGAGGGCTGGGTGTTCTGGGGGATAGTTCAGCCAGTCAAAGTTGAAGAGGTATTCCTCGCAGTGGTTGGATTCTGTGAAGCTGAATCCAAGAGCTAGCATCACGCTCCGCACTTGCTCAAATGTTTGCGTGAGGGGGTGAAGGCGTCCGGGCTCAGGAGTGCGTCCAGGGAGCGTCAGGTCGATGCGTTCGCGTTGTTCACGCGCATCCCGTTCGGCTGCAGCAAGCTCAGCGCCGCGGGTTGCGATGGCTGCCTCAATGACGGATTTCGCTTCATTGAGTGCTGCGCCAAAGGCTGGCTTTTCATCGGGTGGCAGAGTGCCAAGATTGCGCATCAGGCCTGTAAGGCGTCCGGCTTTTCTTCCGAGGTAGAGCGTGTCGAGCTCGGTCAGGTTTGCGGTGTTGGATGCGGCGGCGATGGCAGCAAGGGCTTCACGTTGTACGTCGGCGATTGGCTGTGTCATGGCGATGCTGTTCTTTATTCAAAAACACAAGCCCGCACGAACTGTGTCCGGCGGGCTTGTGATGTCGGCGTGCTGTCAGGGCAGCTTAGGCAACAAGTCCCACCTGCTTGAGCAGGTTGAGGAAGCCATCACCGTCACGTACTGCGAGGTCGGCCAAAACCTTGCGGTCGAGCTCGACACCGGACTTGATCATCGCCGCGATGAAAGCGGAGTATGTCGTTCCAGCATTGCGGCAGGCTGCGGAGATACGGGTGATCCACAAGCGGCGGAAGTCACGCTTCTTGTTGCGGCGGTCACGGTATGCATAGTTTCCAGCTTTTGCAACGGCTTCGTTTGCAATCTGGAAAACGTTTTTACGTGCGCCGAAGTAACCTTCAGCGGCCTTGATAATCTTCTTGTGACGCTTTTTAGCCATCACACCACGTTTAATACGAGGCATTTTTCACTTATCCTTTCGGGCGCGGGGTTCGTGCCCCGCAGTTGGGTCCCGTCTCCCAAGCATTGAGTAGCTCAGCGCCAGGAGAGTTGGGCGGCGTGCCGCCCGACGACGAATTTAGTAGGTTGCACCATATGGCAGCTGACGGGCGACAGCGATGCGCTTTCCAGGATGGAGAGTAGCTTCGTTGTACAGCCGGCGGCGACACCCAGGGGTCTTCTTGATCATCGAATGAGCCCGCTTGGTGTGCCGATGCATCAGCTTGCCGGTCCCGGTTTGATGGAACCGCTTTACGGCAGCCTTGTGCGTCTTCATTTTCGGCATGGGTTTTATCCTTTAACAGATGGAAATACTGACGTACTTCCAAACGAGGGATGCTATCACAAAGGTTTTCTAGTTGCACTGGTGTTTGCGGGTGTTGGCGTAAACCCAGTAAGGATATTAATGGCGCTGCTACCCATACGGTATGTCACATCTCCCGCGCCACGATGCTTGAGTTTGGCGTATTTCCAGCGTACAATGTTGGGTTGACGATTTGCCATTACGGCATTTTGTGTGGCAATGGAAAAGACAGATGGCGCATCAGGAGCACGAACCGGTCTACGTAATCAGCGTGGCCGCTCGGCTGGCTAGTCTACCTTGTTGGATATTGCGGGTCCTCGATCAAGAGGGCATCGTGGTGCCGCAGCGGACTGGATCCAACCGGCGTTTGTATTCGGATGCCGACATTAAGACACTGGCGCGGGTGCGTCACCTTACGGAGGTTCGCGGCGTGAATGTCGCGGGTGTCAAGGTCATTTTGGAAATGGAGCGCGTTGCTTCTGGAGAATCCTCCGATGAGGTGGATGAGCCGGAAGTGCAGGAGATGTCATGATTTATCCGTCCGCAGACAAAATTGAAGCGAATGTTGAGTCGAAGTATGAGCTGGTGATTCTTGCAGCAAAGCGGTGCCGCCAGATTCGTGAGGGCAGCCGCTCCCGTGTGGAAACGGACTCCGAGAATCCATTGACCGTAGCCCTTGAAGAAATCGCCGCCGGTGTTATCAAGGGACGTGAAGACAAGTCATCCCTCGCTGGCCAAGAAGCAGAAGCTGATCGCCAGGCAGTCGTTGGTGCTCGTGACCTCGATGTCGAAGTGGATGAATTCCTCCCAGATGCAGAGCTTGCACGTGCCGCAGCCGCACTTGGTGCTGACATGGAAGCGATGCTTGTTGAATCCGAAGAAGAGCTCGATGATGTCGAGATCGAAGAAGAGGAAGAAGACGAGCCAGTCGCAACCGACGAAGACGAAGAGTAAAAACCTCTCGTTGCGGTAGTAATACATACGTCCCCGATGGCCCCGCGGCTTCGGGGGCGTTTGATTGTCCAAACATCCGCGGAATTTTGAATCACGACTATGGCAGATAAACGCGACTACTACGATGTGCTTGGTGTCGGCAGAAGCGCCGCCCAGGATGAAATTAAGTCGGCTTACCGGAAGCTCGCGCGAACGTATCACCCCGATGTCAACCCTGGGGATGCATCCGCCGAA
>JAURHZ010000209.1 GCA_030833025.1 Armatimonadota bacterium | reverse complement strand
AGCGGTGCAGGTGGATTCGTAGCGAAGTTGTACCCTGTCGAGTCGACAAGGAGAACTCCAACCTTGAAAACACGCTTATTAGTGGAATAGGTCGTGATATCAGCGCTAGATGCACTGCTAAGACAGGACAATGCAGCAAGCGCAATTAGCCCTTTGCTGCAAGTTCCTACCCAGCCAGCCTTTACCTGTGTGATTTTCCGATCAAGCCATTGCATGGTTATCGTTCCTAATCCTGTATCCATCACCGATTCTGCGGATCTTCGCCAACATAGAGCAATCCTGGAGCTGTTGGAAGCCGAGGTGCAAGAGGTAGCTGACGATTGTAAGCATCCTGACGAATCGTCCCTGGCGCTTCCCATCGTGGATCATATTCGTAGACAATTCCTGCCCCGGACCCTTGTGGCCCACGGAGACTCGCTTGCGGAGAATTCTGTCCGTGAATGGTTTGTTCCGCCACTCCTGAGCTGCTATATCCTGGCGCGACGGGAAGTCCTGTTGAGCCGTAATAGTGTGGAATCCAGCCCCACTTTTCCAGCCACGCAGCCTGATCGCCGATCTCAGCTGGCATGTTCTCAGCAATCGCACCAAAGAATGTCAACCGTATGTCCATCGGCTGTCCGTAAAACGGAAATCTTGGATTGACGCGAGAGTTACCGGGTGCATCACCGCTACGGGACAATCTCGGCGCTCCACCACGATTCGGGTCATTTACTGCATACCGCTCATATGTGTCGTTTGGATCCGGGTTGAACCAAGGTCCAGGAATGATAAAGAATGACCGGTCCTGCGCATACATTAGAGCTTCAATGCGAACATCTAATGGAGCAACGCCAATACGTGTTACCCGATAGTCAGATTGGTTGCTGATTCCAGCGCTGATATCAAAGTACACCCTAAGAACATTGTCGATGCCGACAGCACTACCGACTGTAACCGGACTTGTGTGCGCCGGGAACATCAGGTTCGTGTCTAGCTGAATCACATCGTCAATGTACGCCCCAGCATTTTGAACAGGTCCACCAAGTAACAACGTCGCGTTACCTGACCCGATGACTCGTCCTGGAATATTGAGAACAAGCGGGTTTGGAACGCCATTTGTGTCGTTTAAGGAGAACGATACTGCGGTACCAGCATTTGTTTCTGCAGAGTGACGCATGAACAGTCGCGGCGTATAGAACGGAGTCGTGCCACCCCATGGAGAGGTTCCCTTGTCATCGATGGGACCCGCGTTGATTTTCACTGCATGACTTCGGTTTGCAGCATTCGCAGATAGAAACAGCGCTTTTGCATCCGATCCAACTTCTTCCGCCTTGACCAGACCCTCATCAGGGGTCATGAACTGTGTTGAGTTGACGGCAACATAGTTGCGAGCAAGCAGCGCAATCGAAGATTGGCCTTGGATGGCGAATTCACTTGGATTGCTTGCAGAAAGGTTGTCGCGAAGGAGGTTCCCGTCTACGTAGATGTTCTCATTCGAAACAAGCGTTATATGTCGAACATAGAGCTCACCTGTTTCAGGATCACGTCCACCAACAGTACCCTTTACACGAACATTTCCCTCGGCAAATATAACCAGCTCACCCTTATTCACGGCGACGCCATTTACAGTTCCGGGCTCAGTAGGATAGCCCTTGAACTTATAAACAAGGTTTCCATTCTGTGGTAGTCCGGCCGTAGGTGCCGTATCTGTTGGTCCAGAGTAGCGAATGATTGTGCTGCTTCCGGATAGACGACGGCCTGCTGGATTACGAAATGGTGAGCGACCTGTGCTTGTCGGTGAACGGTCAATCTGGACATAGCGCGGGTGGAAGGTAATCGTCACAGCTGGTGGAACGTACTTGAAGTCGCCTCTCCAGTATGCAGACCCACCAGGATTCAACCAATCGCTACGGAGCGAGTATGCACCGAGCAGGCTTTCAGATTCCCGCTGAACATCCTCGCGGTTATTAATGTAAAGTCCGCTTCCCCACCCAACTTGGCCAGGTAGTTCTGCACCTAGCGCCGCAAGGTCAGCGGCATCACTCGATGTCAAATGCTTGGCAGGAATAGGCTCCGAGAACTGTGTGAGCGATCGGTAGCGTGTCAATCCATTTGGTCCGATCGGCTCATCGATCCGTGGAGCCTCAAGCCGTGCCACGGTTCGAAGGTTCTTATCGGTACCGATAAGCTCTGTTACATCGCCGCCTGATGGGTTGTCTCGGACCAAGCCACTTGCGGTCGTGAAGTTGGCAGACAAACTAGGAAGTACAGAGGGTACTCCAGATGCTGCGGCATTCAGATAGACGCGCGTCGGGTCCGTAGCGGTAACTGCAGCTACTGCATCGTCGATTCCATTCAGACTAATCGTGCCATTGACTTCAACGGCATCATTCCGGCGGGAATCCAACGTCAGAACGTTCACGCCATAAAACGCAAGGTTTCCATTTGCCCGGATAGGACCATCAAAGTAATTGATAATGTCCCGTTCGACTGGAGGGGTAGCCGGCCGTGTCCCGCCTGCCGTGTCAACGGGCGTATCTACAACAGTATTAACAGATCCAATCGTAGCCGGAACCGTTCTGTTATCCTTATTAGTAAACCAGCGAATATAGTCGGTCAGACCGATTGCTTTGTAACCAAGTAGCTCACGACGAAGGCCCTTTGCCTCGGTATTTCCGAACGTAGTTGGGTCAGCGGGGTCAATGCTTCCCACCCGACCTACGGAGTCGAGGCGCAGATACTTTTGATCAGGCGTCGCGTTCAGAGTGTCCTTTGTTACAGGACGGTATGTCACACGAACGAGTGCACGTCCACCAAGGTTTCCTTGTGACGGTGTTGGTCCACCAAATTCGACACGGGTGTACGGACCGAAGTCCTGAGGGGTACCATCTGCAGCATAGCCATCCCTTCCAGGGAACACTTCGGCCAACCACTCATAGTCAGGGTCATTAGGATCAATATCGTTGACAGGATTATTAGGATCTGCCACCGTATTCTGATCACCCAGTGGGTCATTTGGGCTTGGGCGCCAGTCGGCACCCTCTGGAGCCTTGGTTAATTGTTCATCCAGGTAGCGAAGACCAGCTTCGGCGTACTTCGTCGCATTTACACGTTCAGCGGATGACTTTGTGCTGCGTAGGTTGTTGATAACCAGCGCGATAAATAGTCCGGCAATAAACAGGAGGAGGAACATCACAACGATGGCAACCGTTAGCGATTGTCCACCTTCGCGACGTCGTCGGTTTGTCCTAAACCCGGGGATCGTATTTCCGTGCATCTTGACTACCGTCCTAAATTGCCGACTTTAACGCGGTCTGAGAGCTGCATTGTTGTTGCACGCTTACTCGCACCATCATAGACATTCACACCGTACTGAATCACCAGCTGTGACCGGGTACTGTAATCAACCTTGACCACATCTGGTTCGACGACCAATGTCTGCTTGCCATTTGTCGCACCACCTGCAAGATCTACGAGCGTGTGATCGGAAGCATCCACAGGCCAACCATTCTGGTCACCACCAATACGTCTGGCGAAGTTATTCTGCCAAAGGTAGGTAAGTCTGACTTCGCGTTCAGCGATTGTGTTCCCATCGGTGACAGCTTTTGCTGGCAAACCTGGGCCATTGGGTTCATCAAACAACAACATCGCACTCTGGTTCACTTGCGTGTCTTGGTCCAATATGTAGTTTCGTTGTCCACCCGTGACAGTCCAACGCTTTCGAATACTACCGGACGTATCGAATGCATCATCCAACTGGGTCGCTTTCTTCGCGATGGATGTAGTCGCTCCGGCTGCTCGGTACCACGTTACGACGTTCGCTATTGACGAGCTTCCCTGCTGAAGATCAGGAGCTTGTACACGCTCACTTCCAGGAGTGATCATCAGACCGCCGCCCGATGCGATTGCTCCCCCAACAACGTTGCCAAATACTTGCATTGGGGATGCCGTAGCTACCGGCAAAGTCGCTCCAGAAAGTGGGTAGTAAGGCGCAACATCACCAAGACCAAGTGGCGCAACCGCCGTCAAGCCTTGGTTGGTAGGAATTCCATTGGTACCAGCATTTGGATCCCGCGAGACCATCCGCATAATCAACGGAATCAAATCCCCACGCAGCGGATAGACACTTGCTGTCATCGGGGCAATCACCCCACCCGCAGTCAGCATCGGAACGCCTGCACCAGTTCCCGCCACTGGTTGAAAGCCTGTTTCGATTGCTCCAGTACGGGCATCCACCTGAAAAGTAAGGTTGGTTGTCTTAACAAATAACTTACCACTAGTCGGAGAGATAGCCGTGAAGAACTGCTCAGGTGTTACGGAAAGGCTACCGGATGCAGCAGTAGGAACCACACGAAGCCGTGTTGATCCATCGGATTGCGGCTCATTTTCGAACCGAACCCGGAGCTCACCAAAGGTCGGTCTTGATTGTCCAGCACCACCTGCAGCGCGGTAAAACGTCACGCTATACGGAAGTGCCCAT
>JAURHZ010000208.1 GCA_030833025.1 Armatimonadota bacterium | reverse complement strand
ATAACAACATCGCCAACGGACACGTTAAGTGCATTCCGCTCGCCATTATCAAGGATACGGCCCTGACCGACTGCAATGACAGTGCCTTCTTGAGGCTTTGACTTTGCTGAATCCGGGAGGAAAATGCCACCTGCAGAACGCTCTTCCGCGTCAGATGGCTTAACGACAACCTTGTCACCAAGGGGACGTAGGGTCATATTGGTGCTCTCCTTTAACTACATTCTCACTTCAACCCAAGATTGTTTGGCAGTCTTGGGGTTTGAGTGCCAAATGCAATTCTACCTATCGTGGGACGAAAATCAAGATTTTTTCGGAAGATTCATGAGTGGATTCGTTAAGGGCGAGTTATTGCTTCATCCAGGTTCATCACACTCAAGATTACCACTGTCCATGCTGCGACATCGGTGACCGGCTTCTCTGTAAGTCGAGGATGCTCACCGACACCTACGAGCTCACTTGCAGCCTTCGGCAACGACTTAAAGTGCTTACGTTGTGCCGAAAGCAAAATTGAAAACTGCGCTAGTTCAGCGGACGTAGGTCTTCTCGACAAAATGCGGACAAAGACACTACTGAGCCTGTCCCGGTCACTGGGAAGCGATGTCAGTATTCTCTCGGCAAGAATCCGGCTAGCTTCCGTGTATGTCGGGTCATTCAGCAACACGAGAGCCTGTAGTGGTGTATTGGTCGCTGGCCGCCGCACTATACAGAATTCGCGCTCGGGCGCATCAAATGTCTGTAGCGAGGGTGGTGGAACCGTGCGCTTCCAGAATGTGTACATCGAACGACGATAGAGCTTCTCGCCATGGTCCTGTACGTAATACTGTGCCGTAAAGTCGCCCTTAAACGAGAGCTCCTCCCACAGTCCTGCCGGCTGATACGTCTTTACGCTTGGACCACCGATTTCATTGACAAGCAAACCCGATGCTGTCAGGGCCATATCTCGTACAAATTCGGCCTGGAGACGCGGCCGGGATGCGTACGCATGCCAGATATTTTCCGGGTCTCGTTGCTTTAGTGCCTTGGATGGAGCCGCCGAGCGTTTATATGCATCTGATGTGACAAGCGTCTTTAGAAGACTCTTTGTGTTCCAACCACGCCGGACATACTCGGATGCGAGCCAATCGAGGAGCTCTGGGTGGGATGGCCACTCTCCTTGGACACCGAAGTTTTCAGACGTACGAACGATCCCAGAGCCAAATGCAATTTGCCATAATCTGTTCACGGCAACGCGACTGGTTAGGGGATGCTCACCGGATGTCAGCCAGCGGGCAAGACCAAGGCGTGACTTAATCTGTGGCATCGGCGATAACGACCCAAAGGATGGAACTCCCGGTGTAACCTCAGTGGTTGGCTTATCGTATTGTCCACGATCCAAAATGAACGTCTTGCGTGTGACTTGTCGCTCTTTCATGACCATCGATGTAGGAATCGATGCTGCTAACTTTTGCCTCTGCTCGATCAAACGCTTACGATTTCGAAAGGCATCTACGGTGTTTCCTGAAAGTGCATTTGCGACGCAAAACTGCAAGTCACTTGACGCATTAGCACCCAACGACATGGTAGTGATGTAGCTGAGACCCGATGATCTGAGCAATGAGACATCGGCTTCGGTTGATGTGTTTGCTCGAATACACAGGTCTGAAACCATGCCTTGAAAGGTTGACCCGGTTCCACGGTCGCCGATGTGAATAGGCATATCCGCCACAAAGGGTCCCGACAGCGTGTTGTGATCGGGCGCGATCGTTATTCTCTCGCCGTTGAGATACAAGGCGATGCCAGCGGGCAAACCACTGCCATCATTTGTGATGACGGTATGTACCCACTGCTTCAACGGAGCCTTGAAGGAGCTGCGGAAACGGAGTGCACTCGCTGGCCAGCTGTTTATGAAGTGCAGCAGCGGTGAGCTTCCTTCCAAATAGAAATCCCAGCCTTTTAGGTTTTTTCCAACATCCATTTGAGACATCGGAATTCCAGCACCATTCTCAGACCAGTACCAAAAAGAAATACTGAATGGTTTATCTAGCCTGACCGTTGGAACACCCATTATGGATGGAGCCGTTCCGGTGCCAACACGCATTGCGGGCATTCGCTCTGGACCATCCTCAGCTGTTGTCATCGTGCCAGGTTGACCATCCTTGGACTTTGTACCGACACTCAGCGGCCGGTCACCAAGCACCCAGCGGTACTCATCTTTGACGATTGAGCCTCGGTTGACGTTACCCTGACCAGACAGGATACTTGTAGACAAATCCTTACATTCGCTTGTGAGACCTGCAATCCGGCTTGAAAGTGCATCTAGCTGGGCCTTCTCCGCTGGGGATGTCGCGGCAATGAATGGCTTGGCATTACCACGCATCCCGTCTAGCCCCTCCTCATCAATATTGTTGAAGAGAGCATAGAAGCGATAATAGTCTTGCATCGCAATCGGATCGTACTTATGGTCATGGCACTGCGCGCAGCGTAGCGTTAGTCCCATCGTGACAGTCGCCGTCGTATCTACGCGATCTGCAACATACGCAGTTTGATACTCTTCGGGAATTGCGCCACCTTCGAAGTTGATTGGATGGTTTCGGTTAAAACCAGTAGCCACCAGTTGCTCCGTTGTCGCATTTGGTAACAGATCACCTGCAAGCTGCTCCGTTATAAATCGGTCATAGGGCATGTTTGCGTTGAAGGCCCGGATAACCCAGTCACGCCATCGAAACATGTCTCGATGACTATCAATGTGGTAACCGTGTGTGTCGGCGTAGCGGGAAAGATCTAGCCACATCAGGGCCATTCGCTCACCGAAGGCTGGGCGACTTAGGAGATCGTCAACGACCCGCTCGTAAGCATCTGGTCGTGTGTCAGACATAAAGGCGTCAACATCATCTACCGTTGGAGGAAGCCCTGTCAAATCGAGAGAAACACGACGGAGTAAAGTCGGTTTGTCAGCAATGCCTAGTGGTTGTAAGTGTTGCGCCGCTAACGATTTGTTGACGAAGTAATCTACGGGATTCTTTACCGCTTTCGGTACAGAAGGGCGACTTACCGGTGAAAAGGCCCAGTGATTCTCATATTTGGCTCCTTGATCGATCCAGCGCCTTACGTCTTGAAGCTGACTAGGCTTGATACGCCGCTGTGTCGTCGCTGGAGGCATGTGGCGAGGATCGCTCTCAGGTAGGAGCATTCGCTCGATGGCAGCAGATGCAACTTGATCGTGGGGGACGATTGCCTGCCGTCCACTGGCCAATCTGCTTGTTGCCCCCGTAAATGTATCGAGCCTGAGCCCCGCTGCGCGTGTTTTTGGATCCGGTCCATGACACTTATAACAGTTATCTGAAAGGATGGTGCGAATGGTTCTTGCAAAGGACACTGGGGATGATTTGCTGGAACTTACTGTAGATGTTCCTGAGACAGGGGCGGAAGCTAGTAGACCCGTTATGAGCAATGAGCTGAACATGACGGCCACGTGGGCAAATCGATTCACAATGTGCGACATGTTCCATTCTAACGATGAATCATCACATCCACAAAGGTGAGGGTAAAATGCGAGGCTGTGACAACTATCGCAGACATTCGTCTTCTCTCCCAGCGCAAGGCGCGCGGGACATATGCAATCCATCCTAATGCGATTAGTGATGATGGATGCCTAACAGTAGCCGTTCCGGATGACTATGAAGTCCGCGTGTTGCACTTTACTCGACATGATTCAGCGGAGAGACCATCGGTTATCGATACCGTCTCCGTCGAGACATTAAGAAGCCTCCAGCTAAGCCCGGATGGTTCAGTAGGCATCGGGATTACCGATGATGACTTTTACATCTTTAATAGCGGGCGTAAATCGCGGTTTCTTACGGACCGCCGTCTTGCTTATCATTCTGTGGCACTTGCAGGTAATACACGCTTTGCCTATGTTGCCAGCGATATCCTGATGCACGGCTACGCGGTCGGGTTGGGGGATAGCAGCAACCGACTACTTTGGACCAAAGATCTCCAGCAGCCGACCGAGCTCGTTGCTATATCGCCAAATGGAAAATTTCTTGCGGTTGCTGGAACTGCTGGAGAGGTCTTAGTCCTCACCGACACGCGCGATACGTTGGTGACAGTCCATTCTGGACTATTTCCTATCGGCATCTGCATTGATAACGATGCAACGATGGCTATCGTGGGCCGGGATATGCTCGACAATCAGGTGAAGACGAAAGTCACCGATAGAGCAGGTGAATATCAGCTAGTTGCAAATGTCGATGGTGATCCCTGCGGAATCGCTGTGTTACCAGGCGGTGATATGGTTGCCATTTCAACGGTTGTGGATGCCAAGTCCGGAAAAGTTGTGTTTATTGGCAACGTACCGGGGGGCGATGATTGGGAACTACTAATCGATAGTGGATGTCCATCTGGAGTTGCCCTGTCGTCTTGTGGATCCTATCTGGCTGTTAGTACACGTGATGGAGCCATTTATCGCTTCGAAGTAGATT
>JAURHZ010000207.1 GCA_030833025.1 Armatimonadota bacterium | reverse complement strand
GATGCTGAGGCTCCATTCCCTGAGCCCCGACATCAGCCGTACAATCCGTATGTCATGGGAAAAATCAATACATCCGTTATCGGTTACGGCTTTGCCGGCAAGTCGTTTCACAGCTACCTTGTCACCCTCGTTCCGGAGTTTAAGCTGCATTCGATCGCAAGCCGGGATGCCGCGACACGCGAACGAATCGTAGCCGAACGGGGTTGTAAGGCAGTCGAAACCATTCATGATGTCTGCAATGACCCGGATGTCGAGCTGGTCATTCTCGCGACGCCAACAGCCGTCCACGCTGACCAGGCTGTTGCCGCGCTTAATGCCGGGAAGCATGTCGTCGTCGACAAGCCGCTGACACTCACGATGGCAGAAACGGACCGCATGATTGCCGCCGCTAAAGCCAATGACAGAATTTTGTCGGTTTTCCAAAACCGCCGCTTTGATGGCGATTACCTCACCTGCCGCGATGTCATCGAGAATGGCTCCATCGGGGATGTCCGTTGGCTCGAAATGTCCTGGCAGGGCTTCGGCCCGGTCAATGGTTGGCGGTCAGATGCAGCACAGGGCGGCGGACGCTACTGGGACCTCGGTGCGCACCTTGTAGACCAGGCGCTGCAGTTCTTCCCTGAACCTGTAGCCAGCGTCTACGCCCGCCGCAGCTATGACTATGCTGACAGCGACACTGACTCGGAAGCCACCATCATCATCACGTTTGAAGGCGGCCGCACCGCAGTCTGTGACCTCTCAGGAAACACCGCCTACTCCAAACCGCGCTTCTGCATCCACGGCTCCACCGGCACGTTTGTAAAGTACGGCGTCGACCCACAGGAACTCGCGATGATAGTAGGTTCCATCGATGGCGGTATCGAACAGCCTGAGTCTTACGGCAAAATCTACACAAACTCCACCATTACCCCGGTCAAAACTCAGCCGGGTCGCTGGAGAAACTACTACGAGAACATCGCCGCCGCCATCAACGGAACCGCACCACTTGCAGTAAGCATGGACAGTGTCCGCAAAGCCATGCAAGTGCTGACGGCAGGAATCGAAAGCGCAGAGTCCCATAATGTTGTCCATTTCTGACACCGTAGAGCGGCAAAAGTCGATTTGGGAGCTGCTCGGCGGCACGGATGGCGGTGCGCCGGATGCCTTCGCCGAGCTCGTTGACCGTTTCTATGATGGCATCGAAACGGACCCAATCATCCGCCCGATGTACCCCGATGAAGACATGCCAGGTGCCCGTGAGCGCCTTGCACTCTTCCTAATTCAATACTTTGGTGGCCCGGCAATCTACTCAGAACAGCGGGGACATCCGAGGTTGAGGATGCGACACTTCCCATACAAAATCGATACCAAAGCAGCAGATGCATGGCTGAGTCAAATGGACAAAGCGGTGGAATCAACGCCAGCCTTCGCACCGTATATAGATGTAATGAAAGCCTATTTCCATCACACTGCGTATTTTCTACGTAACACAGAGGATGCATGAAAGTACACGTTAGCCTTATCTTGATGTTGGCTGCAGCCAGTCTGGCGTTCGCATCGCCTGACACCGCCACGGATGCAAAGTCATTGGTAAAGAGTATCGATAACATGCTCCAGCGGCGCTTCAAGACCACGGATGACGGTAAATTCGGCATTTCACGGATGCCTGTGCTGTCCGGGCACGAAAACATTCTCGTTAGCTCAGGCCGCGGGACAGATGACGACGACACGCGTGCATTCGTAACACGCATCCAAGCATCGGGTAAGCCACTCGTCGTCGGCTTTGCCCACATCAATCATCGCCAGGCCGAGACATTCATTAGGGCTGAAAAGCCGGGCGTCATCGAGGCGATTATCGGTTACCGGGATGGTAAGTACACCAACCTCCGGGCTGCGCGTGGCGATGATGCCCACGCCTTGCTCAAGCCATTCATCAAGCCGATTAACGATCGCCTTAAGGATATCGAAGCGGGTACGAGCTTTGAGGTTCCGAGTAAGACCGCTTATGTCGCCATCCGACCGGTGGTCACCGACCGCTCCTGCGTGCAGTGCCACGCCGGTGTAAAAGAAGACCAGTCGATGGGCGCATTGGTTTACGTCGTGCCGTTCGAAGCGGCAAAGCCTAAACCCGCCACCCGCAAGAACTGAGCTCCATCAAACACGCTCATAGCGGGTGTTTCGGCGCGCCGGTATGTAACCAGCATCGGTGATGAGACGCTCCATTTCGGAAATAGGCACAGCAAACGTACACCCAGCGGCTGAGACAACATTCTCTTCCATCATCGTCTGGCCAAAGTCATCCACACCGTACCCAAGGGAAATCTGACCGATTTTCGGTCCTTGGGTGACCCAGCTGGCCTGCATATGCGGAAAGTTATCCAGCGCAATTCGGCTGATGGCAATCGTGCGCAAATAGTCAAAGCCGCTTGCACGCAAGCCCCCAAGCTCAGTGCCATCTGGTTGATAGTTCCACGCCGCAAATGCACGAAAATGCGCCGGGCTGTTGTTGAGCGAAATGTCCTGAACATCCCGCAGGCGGACGAGGTGCTCCACGCGATCCTCAAAGGTATCGATACTGCCGTACATCATCGTTGCGGTTGAGTACAAGCCAACTGCATGCGCGGTTTCCATGCAGTTCAACCACTCATCCGCGGTGTCTTTGTGTGGGCTGATGAAGTTGCGCACGCGGTCAGTAAGAATCTCAGCTCCACCGCCCGGGATGCTCTGAAGTCCGGCAATTTTGAGGCGGGTCAGTGTCTCATGCATGCTCAGCTTGCTGATTTTGGCGATGTAAATGAGCTCGGCAGGCGAGAAGCAGTGTCGGATGATGTGTGGAAATTCATCCCGCATCCAGGACAGCAGGTCTTCGTACCATTCCAGCTTGAGCTTGGGGTTGAGGCCACCCTGCATCAGCATTTCAACGCCACCGACGGCAGACAGCTCGGTCAGCTTTTGGCGGATTTCGTCCTTGGTAAGGACATAGGAATCTGGCGCATTCGAGCCCGGAGTACGGTAGAAGTTACAGAAGGAACAGCGCACCCAGCAGACATTGGTGTAGTTGATGTTACGGCTGACGATGTAGGTGACATCGTGGCCCGGAACGAGGCGCTGGCGGACGACATCCGCGAGCATCGCGAGGTCCGCTAGATTTGGGTGATGGAAAAGCCTGAGGATTTCATCCGGGGAAATGCGGATATTGTCAAAGACCTTGTCGGCGATATCACTGATATCACTCTCCGGTCCCCGCTTAGTGAGTGTGGTGGTCGGAAGTGCGGTCGCCGTCGTCATAGTCCTGTCCTTTTCTCCATCAAACGTCCTTAGTTATACCCTTTTTGGCGCTATGGATGCCTCCAGCACATGCCAGAATACAGCGGACGTTTGACCATCAACTTAAGGATGGTGCCGCTTCGCGCCAAGCAGAGCATGCGGATATTTCTGCCAGACATGGAACTATTTACTCACCAGTAAAGTTATTTAGGTTATGATAGCGACACAGGAGATCTCATTATGGTAACCCTACGACCATCCCTCGAGCGCGGCATCGTTGACCGCGGGTGGCTCAAAGCCCACCACAGCTTTTCGTTTGCAAACTACGAGGACCCTAAGCATGTTCATTTCGGCCCATTGCTCGTCATTAACGAAGACCACTTCGCACCGACGCGTGGTTTCGGGATGCATCCGCATGAGGACATGGAAATCGTCACCTACGTGATTGCGGGTGGCCTCAAGCACGAAGACTCAACGGGTGGCGGCGGGACGCTTTATCCTGGGGATGTTCAGCGGATGAGTGCCGGCACGGGTGTTCACCACTCCGAATTCAATGGCTCCGACACGCAGTGGCTTCACCTGTTGCAGCTTTGGATTCTGCCAAAATCGAAGGGAATCACGCCGCGGTACGGGGAGGCCCACTTCACCGATGCGCAAAAGCAAAACCGCCTGCAAGCCATCGCCAGCCGCGATGGCCGCGATAACTCCCTCGAAATCCACCAGGATGCTGAGATCTACGCATCGATGCTGGACAACGCAACCATCAGCCACCCGCTTGAAGCTGGCCGTATCGCGTACCTGCAGCTGATCAGCGGCTCGCTGACCGTAAATGGTGAAACCCTGACGAATGGGGATGCCGCAAAGCTCCGGGATGAAACGAGTGTCGAGATATCCGGCACCGGGAATTTCCTCTTGTTTGATCTTCCTGCGCAGGCCTGATGTAGAAACATTAGGTCCACTAAACCAGCCCGGTAACCCTACCGGGCTTTTTTGTGCCCTGAAAGGCTTGACACAACCGCCCAGACGCGGAAGAGTGACCCAATTATGAATGCGCTCACCTTCTTCCTCCCGGCTATCACCCTCGCATCCACGCTTAGCCCCACTGGACAACAGCGTCCACAGGCTCCACCACGCGGCGCCGCAAGCGGCGCCCCTATCGCCTTATCCACACTGAATCCCCGGCAAATCGGCCCGGCGGTCACCAGCGGCCGCGTCATTTCCATCGCCG
>JAURHZ010000206.1 GCA_030833025.1 Armatimonadota bacterium | reverse complement strand
GTACAAGCAACTGCTCGGTCTCGAGGCGAACATTTAGGCCACTATCATCTGAGCCGTCATCAACAAGAACCAAGTACTCAACCTTGAAGTAGCGATCAAGCGATGCTGGAAGAACCAACATATAAGCGCCGCCGCCATCCGTGCCAGGATCGAGGACATAAGACCTCGCGCTCCGGAGAGCTCCGCGATACGCAAGCGGACTGCGCTGACCATTGGTGGAATCCGCCTGGCTGTTGCGCGCATCGAGAGGCCCAGAATACACAGACAAGTAAGGATTCACACCTGCGGGAGCAACCGTTGGATCACCAAACTGCGGATCCATATAAATAGGTCCGAACTTCACATTGTGAAGATAGCCGCTCGCGTAGTTTCCAGGGGTAGGCAAACCAACTTTAATCGCTTCTCCTTGGATAAAGCGTGTCTTGTTGACATCGGAGAAGTACGGATTGCCATCCGCGCGGTTATCGAGATTATCAGGATCCTCGGAAACGACCGTTACAGGAGCACCGTTATCCCAGTAGGTATACGTAACGGCATCCGGCAGATTCTCGGCATCCGACTTGACCTGCTCCATCATCCCCTGCCCAAGACGCACAGCAATAGTGCGCCGCGATGCAGTTCCAAGATAGCCAAGTCCAAGTGGAAACACACGGATGATTGCAAAGACGCCAATCAGGATGACGACAAGGACAACCATGACTTCGACGAGCGATGCCGCGCGTGTGCTGCTGTGTACCTTCTTCGTGTTCATCATGGGTCTGTACCTGCCAGATTGCATCAATTCCTACCTATTCCGGTGCCTGTGTGACGAGCAAACATTGCCGCGGGTTCCACAGGGTTGGTCCTTTAGTTAGGTCCGAGTTCGTACCCTTTAATGTCACCAGCGCTGTCAACGAGAGCGTTGAAGCGTTTTGCATCGATGACCTTGGCAGTACCACTCAGCCACACAACCAGAACTTTGCCATACGGAACGTGGTGTGTTGTATAGGTGAGCACCGTGTCGTTCGGTGGCTGACGCCATAGAAGCTGCTTGCGGTACTTTGCCGCCCGCTCACCATCCGATGTCCCTGCAGGTGGGACGCCATCGCCAGGTGCACCCGTGGTTGTGATCGGATACCAAGCTCGGCTGTAACGAGCCATATAATCGGTTTTCGAAATCTTGTTCTCTACCAAGCTCGTAATTATCGGACTGATATCAAACGCATCGTAGGTATAGAACGGCATCGCTACCATCGTGCCCGGAACTACACGCGACATTACACCATTGGTTGGGTCATAGGTTGGATAGCGACCAACGATTGCAACATCCTCTGCACCGCTCGGCGTGGCAACAGCGTTGTTAGGCGACGAATATGTATCCAAATCGCGTATGTACTGTGGGTAAAGCCCCTTGGAATAGATTCGACGAATTCGAGCAGCGACCGTGGATGTCGGTAGAGGACCAATAGGCGTGCCACGATTGACGATAGATGCGGCATCCTTCATGCTGTAGTAAGGTTCAGCACCGAATGGCGTTCCATCAGCCTGAGACACAGCAGGTCCGAACAGGTATTCCGGATACTCACGATTGTCCAACTCGTACGCAGCTACGGCCTGCGCGATCTTGGACATATTCGTCATCGTCGAGCTGCGTCGCGCCGATTCCCGGACACCCGCGAATGCTGGGAACAGAATCGCTGCGAGAATCGCAATGATAGCAATAACAACAAGGAGTTCGATCAGGGTAAATCCTGAGCGATTCCTATTTCCAAACCTCAGCGATGAGTTCATAGAGCCAAGTACTCCTTCATGGCTTGCCTTGAGCATGCAGCGTGATCCACTCCGCACCTCCCGGCCTGTTCCACTGGACGGACAACACAAGGGCAAATAACATTGTGGCGTCCGCAGATTATACGGGTCGGTAGTTTGACGGTGCAAACGCACCACAATGTTCCTTGTGCATATTTGAATTAAACTATCGGTATTATGAACGAGTAAATCCATGTCAATTGCCACACCACGACGCTATAAACGCCGATCAAACAAAGTTATCAAATATGTTGTCGCGGCGGTTACTGCGATGGCAGTTGCAAATGCACTGATTGAGCTTGCCGCCCCGCTTTCAAAACAGCGCTTTAAGCGGAGTCGCATCAAGTACGTTGCGACTCCTGAGGGAGATGTGTGTACGCAAATCATCGGAGACAATCCCGTCGCGTTGCTTATTCACGATTTGCAGCCAGGCTCCTCGATGCACGACTTTGTGGGTGTTGAATCTGAAACGTCCCCGGCAGCCTACGTCGCTATCGACTTGCTTGGCTATGGACGAAGTGACCGACCTGCTACGACGTACAACATTTCGATGCACGCCGACCACGTTGAGGAAGTCCTAGCACAGTTCCCAACCATTACAAATATTGTCGCTGTTGGCTATGCAGCATCCATTGCGATCACGGTCGCAAATCGTGATGTCAATGGTAGGACAATCGTAATGATTGATCCGACATATGCCGCAGCTAAGTCTCTATCACGCTCGCTTGTCGCGAGGGTTCCAATTCTTGGGCCGTTTGTCTATCATATTCGTCAGATTCTCGCGGATCGTCGGCAGGAAGGCCCTAGACCTTTGGATGACAGATTTGGAAATGTCCATCGGTCCGGTTCAGAAAATGTAACCCATGGTCCTGAAATGACGGACCTTTGTGAATCAATTGTTCTGCCAGTTGACTCTGATGTACATGTCATCCATATGGATCACGATGATTCTGATGAAGGTTGGAACAAAGTACGTGGAATCGTATTCAGTGAGTAAGGTAGTAATAAAGCGGATGCCGATGCTCCGCTGGAAGGTAAATATGTCCCGTTCCCACGCATTAATCGCCGCATCTGTGTCTCTGCTTACGCTTGCATCACCAATTCAAGCGGCGGATTCAATAACGTCACTTGATCAGGCTGTCGCGACAGCGCTGGATAAGCACCCGGACATTAAGCTGGCCACTGAAGGTTTACGGAAAACAAAGAACACGATTACGCAGGTTTTGGGTCCTGCAAAATCCCCCACCGTTCGCGCAACTGCCAGCTACACCCGACTTTCGGGTCTGGGTGCGGCATTTGGTGGAGGCGGTGCTGGCGGTGCAAGTGGCACGATTCAGAACCCATTTCCGATCGGTCTACAGATTCAACCACCCGGTACTGTACCCGTAAGTCTGGGTTCACCAACACGAACACGCCAAACCGGGGGCACCGGTAATAACGGTGACACAGGCGGCAACGTCTTTGGCAGTAACATTAACCTAAACCAACAGTCGGTCCAAATGAGCCTGACACAGCTCATCGATGTCACAGGCACAATCCGCTTGGCTGACTACATTGGTGATACGGAAATCGCTATCGTCGAGCAGGATATTCGTCGCACCCGCGATGCGGTATCGCTGACCGTACGGAACCAGTGGTACGCAACACTACGCGCGGACTCACTGGTAAACATCGCATCCGCAAACCTTGACCGATCCAATGCACAGCTGGCCGTTGCAGAGGCTCAACTCCGTAACGGAGTTGTTGCAGCCTATGATGTCCTTCGTGCAAAAACTCAAGTAGCTAACGACCAACAGCAGCTGACTACGGCGCGTAATCAGGCCAAGATCCAACGAACATCCCTCGCTCTTGCAATCGGCGTCGATCCGAATACAGAATTCAAACTGGCAGCGGCACCGAAGCCGGATGACATCGCGGTTCCAGCCCTTCCGACCACGTCGCGTCAGGACTTGGTTGCCTTTGCGCAAAAGAACCGCCCTGAAGCCATCGCGGCAGGGTTGAACACCGTCAAGGCAATCCATAACACCAAGTACCAAAAGGGCGGCCTTAACGGCTCCGTGGCCATCTCACTCAATGGTAACTACAACCCTAATCCTGCACTGGTAGCCAACCAGCAGGGAACCGGTAGCCTTACCCTCATTTATCAGAAGCCAATTTTGGATGGAGGAGTCACACGGGCTGCCACTGACTCAGCGCATGCCGATGAGCGCCGGGCAGCTATTCAGGCGGACCAGTTCTCACGTGGCATCGAAACCGAGGTTATTCAGGCTCATATTTCGGTCATGGATGCCTACGAGCGTATTTCTACCAGCGCAGCGGGTCTCAAAGAGGCTCGAGAAGCATTCCGCCTTTCGGGCGTGCGCTACCGTGAAGGCGTCGATACACAAGTCGCGGTGTACGATGCACAAGCAGCACTCACACAAGCCGAAACCAATGCAGTGAACAGCAAATACGATTATTTCATTGCATTGGCACAGCTTGACCGTGTCACTGGCAAGCGCTGATCGCATAGGCCACTCGCAAACCAAACGCCCTCTGGAGTAATCCGGAGGGCGTTTTCTTTGCGATAGTGACTAGCCGCGACGGTTAGCGTACCACTGGTCCATAAAGGCCCGATACTCAGCCTTCTTCTCTTTGATACGTCGCCACCATGGCTCATTGTCCACATACCACTTGACCGTCTCTTCAAGGCGTACCTCGAAGTTGATATCAGGGTC
>JAURHZ010000205.1 GCA_030833025.1 Armatimonadota bacterium | reverse complement strand
CTGCTGTCTCCAGCGTAGCTACCACCGCCAATGACTTGGCGTGTGAGTGTCCTCTTACCTATGTGAGCAACTACTTTCGCACCAATAGGAGTGGCTGAACCATTCGCTGGTTTGAGGTCGATTGCAAACCAGTTTCCACCTTTACTCTTGTTCAGCAGCAAAGTTGGTTTGTCGTTTGTGGCGGTGACGAGGATGTCCTCAAGACCATCGTTATCGAAGTCAGCCACAACCGTCCCGCGGTGTACTTTGACATTGGATTCTGGGAGGGCACTACTGGCCTCGGAGAAGCGCTTTCCTCCCTCATTCAGGAGGATCTGGTTGTGCTGCTTCGAATTTGGTTTGCCATCAAATGTCTTTGACATCGGGGAAACATGGCCATCCGCAAAGAAGATGTCCAGCCATCCGGAGTTGGTTGTATCCAGAAAACTGGTGCCAAATGCAAGGTTTGGGAGCGTTGCGGCTGCCATTCCTGTCTCGCCCGAGACATCGGTGAAGAAACCTCCATCGTTTCTATACAGAGTGTTCGGCTCGTTCTGAAACGTGGTGATGGCCACGTCCATGTCACCATCTTCATCGTAGTCGCCGACAGCAACGCCCATGTTGGCCTGTGTCGCTCCTGTGATTCCGTAGGCGATCCCTTGCATCATCCCAACTTCTTCAAACTTCAGTCCTCCGAGGGTTTTAAAAAGCGAGTTTGGACCAAGGTCATTTGCTACAAAGAGATCTGTCTTTGTGTCGCCATCGGAATCAAACGCAGCGACTCCGAGGCTGCGTCTCTGCTCAGTTGCTAGCTTGGTTTGTTTGGTGAAGTCGGTAAATGTCCCATTCCCGTTGTTACGATAGAACGTATTTCTAGCGGCTCCGTATGTGGTTGGGCCGCAGGCGCCACCTGGACATGTGATGTCATTTTTGACGGACCAGTTGCAATAGCGTAGTACATAGAGGTCGAGGTCGCCATCTTGGTCGGCATCAAACCAAACTGACCCGGTGCACATTCCGCCGGCGGCCACTCCAGCAGCCTTGGTTACATCGGTAAATGTTCCATTTCCATTGTTTTTGTAGAGGGTGCTCTTACCGTAGGCGGCTACAAAGATATCGGCGAAGCCATCGTTGTTGTAGTCACCCGTGGATGCCGCGAGGCCATAGTCAGTCTTGGATGTTCCAAATGCGTTTTCAGCAAGCGTAAAGTGCGCTTTGCCATCGTTGATATAAAGGCGTTGTTTAGCATCTGCTGGAATCTTGCATGGCCCGAGCGCATTGGGAGCCGGGAAGTAGATGTCCATATTGCCATCATTGTTGGCATCGATAACGGTAACGCCACTTGCAACTTGTTCGATGAAGTAGTGTTCTCCGCAGCCGCCAAAGTGCTGAACAAAGTCGAGGCCAGCAGCCTTGGTGGCATCTTCAAAGCGGACATCAGCTGCTGAGCGCGTAACGGCGGCAACAGCATCAACGGCCATAACAGTTGGTTTTTTCGTGCATCCTGCTGCGGCAAGTAGGCATGCACCAAGGATGATGGTGCGGCTAGGGGGTCTGTGGTTCATCGATAGGTCCGAGGAGCTGGAGTCCCTTTGTGGCTTCCGGGTGTCCAGGCTTAAGTTCCAGAATACGTTCATATTGCAGCTTTGCCGGAGCTTTGAGTCCAAGATCGCGGTATCGGTCGCCTAAGACTAGGAGAAGCCCGATGTTTTTGGGCTGGACCATGCTCAGATTTTGTGCTTGCTTTAGCAGGTTTTCATCATGGGCGATGTCTTGTGCGATTTTGGATGCATCACGTGCATCCTGGGTGCGACCCAATCGGTTAAAAATAAGTGCAAGTTGTTGATAGGGAAATGCCTTGTGTGGTGACAGCTTGCTGGCCGTAATAAATGCTGCGAGTGCAGCTTCAAGGTCATTTGAGCGCAGGCAGGCTACGCCGTAGCGTTCCTGATAAGAGCCGATATCTGGCTTGAGTGCGATGGCCCGCGAGAAGGCATTGCGCGCTTCGGTCATCCCGTTGGGCTTACCCGAGCGTTGATGTAGTTGGCCGAGGAGGTCATACAATGCCGCTTCATTTGGAAAATTGACGAGTGCTGCTTCGACGACACGTCGTCCGTCCTCGCGGCGTCCTTGTCCTATATATGCAGTTGCAAGAGCAAAGGGTATGGCCGCTTTGTCCGGAAGTTCTTCCTGTGCTCGGGTGAGGTAATCAACAGCGGCTTTATTATCGCGCTGGATATTTGCAATGCGTCCTAAACGATAGAGGACCTCTCCACGTTGCTTTGTTGCGGGGAGGTGCTTCTCAAGCAGCAATCTAGCCTCTGCGAGCTCGCGCTTGTAGGAGCCACGGTCTGGAAACTGCATAACTTGTTCCATCAGAGCGGAGCCTAGCACGCCTTGCAGCTCAGTGTTTTCTGGTGCAAGTTTGATGGCGGTTCGGATGGTCGTTACTGCTTGACGGTAGTTTTTCTGAGCGTAGAGTGTTGCGCCGAGGCCATTCCAAGCCATCGGGGATGTCGGAAACTTTGTTGTCGCCTGTGTAAAGGCATCTCGCGCTTCATCGTAGCGTTTCGCTTTTAGGAGAAGCTCACCCATTCCAATGATTGCTTCGGGTTTGTTGGGTTCAAGGCGGATAAGGGTGATGTATTCGGTCGCGAGGGCAGCATCGTTACCGACCCCTTGAAGCAGTGCGACTAGCTTCCAGTGCGCGGATGTGTCGTTAGGATTTGCTTTGACAGCTGCTGTTGCGGCTTCGATGTCAGCGACTTGGGATGGTGTTAGGACAAGTCCTGTGGCTGGCTTTGTCAGGTTCTGACGGATGACGAGTGCTGTTGCAACAGTGATGATTGCACCGGCAATAATGAGAGGGCGCATGCGTTGCCGCACCGCCCCTGCGTTGTTTGATTTCTGTTGTTCAGCCACGTGGCTTAGTTGCCAGCGGGCGCGCCAGGAGCTGCCTGCCCAGGCGCTGCGGTACCGGCTCCGCCAGCGGCGGCGCCACGCGACATACCACGCTGTGCTGCCATTTCCTGATATTTGGATGCATTTGCCTGGTTATCGGCTTGTTCCTTTTTCTCGGAATTGCCACATCCGGTCAGGATGCTAGTAGTAACCATCATGATAGCTGCGAAAAGGGTGAAATTCTTCTTCATATGTTTTCCAGTATAAGGGACTCATCCCGGGTGCGAAAGCACCCGGGATGAGCACGATTAGGACTACTTCAGCGGGCTGTTGCAGTCATCCTGAACGGTCCAGTTACAAGGCTTAGTCGAACCGGAGCGGTTCCACTTTGCATGGAAGTCAGCATAGACAGCATTGAAGCCAAGGTTATGGCGCTCATACTTTGCACGTACCCAAGGGTCTGTGTTGAAGTCAAAGAACCAGTCAGCCCAGAGCTCATCCATGTCGTTGTCGCAGATCCAAATGGAGCCTGCTGGGTCGCCGATAACGGATTCAGAAATGCCAAGGCCAACCTGTGCAATGCCACCACGATTTGGATTCCGGAAGCCATGGTGGTCAAGCGTGTTCCAAGCAGGTGCAAATCCAGACCAGTCTTCAACCGTGTTTACACCGTAGGACATACGCTTGGTTTTGGTAGTGCCAGTTCCGTACCACTTGTTGCGGGCCGATGCCCAGCCCTGATCCCATGACTTGGACGGACAGAGTGCAATCTGGCGGTTCTTGACGTATGGCTGAAGGAGGTCATCCCACCAGTCGATGTCAGGATTTTCCGTGGCTGGAAGTCCGTAGTGGAATGGGGGAACAAACATCTGGTCGTAGTCTTGCGTGTACATGCCTGCAGCGATTCCCCATTGCTTGAGGTTGCTCAAACAGGATGCGGAACGAGCCTTATCACGGGCTTGTGCAAAGACTGGAAAGAGGATTGCTGCCAGAATCGCGATGATTGCGATCACGACGAGCAATTCAATCAGTGTGAATGCTTTCTTCATGATTTTCCTTTTTATTGGTATTTGAACGAGAGTACTGCCATCAAACATCTCCGTTACAGGATTCGACACTTCCATCAGGTTGTGTCTCCTGCACGCAGGGCTACTGGGAGCCTAATCTGCGTCTGATCCGGCGGAGCACCGGAAGTCAATATGCCGTGGAGGGTGTGGATGCCTTGCTTGGCAACATCTCCCCACGGAACGACAATGGTCGTTAGGTCACAAATGCCTTCGAGCTGCGTTGGAAGGCCATCAAAGCCGGTGATTGCAAGGTCATCTGGGACACGGATACCCATTTTGCGTGCCATCCGCCATATCCGTATAGCCGTTTCGTCATCCCATGCGACGATGGCAGTTGGGCGACTTTCCATGGGAACAGCAAGCCAGCGCTCTAGAAATGTCTGTTCGGAACCGGATGCGACTTTGCCCCAATTTGCCACCTGCATTCCAAATGTCTCTGCCCGTGCAATCACAGCTGCTTCTCGGTGCAAAACGGAGCTTGAGTCCATTAACTGAGGCGCGTAGAGAAGGCGTTCATGACCGCGTTCATGGAGGTGTTCGACGAGGAGTTTGCCACCGGTC
>JAURHZ010000204.1 GCA_030833025.1 Armatimonadota bacterium | reverse complement strand
GTCCACCAACCTTTGCGATCGTTCGCACCAGACCATCACGCACTTCATCGGCAAGACGATTGAGTGTCGGCACATCCATCGTACGGAGGCTCTCTGGCCCACTCAGGTTGTCAAGCAATGGGTATTCGTTCTGCATTGGAAATCCTTACTTTGTCTGGCAAAGTCACATCACACCTACACCTAACCACAAGGTGTCATATATGTCAAAACGCTGGTTTTGCGAGAAAGGTTCCGCTATTCTGGCTCCGCGGTACCTTCGAGGACGAGCCCACGGGTCGCAGGGAAGCGCTGGTACCAAAGTTCCAAACAATCATGGAGATGTTTGGCATATTTGTAGTGTGCACCAGTGCCTGTTCGCAGCTCGGCTTCGTAGATGAACTTGTCCGCCGTGGTCGTGTGTTCAAAGTAATACTGTGAACCCAACAGGGTTTTATAGATGTCAGCGGGGTTACCAGTTGCAATTCCTTGGCGGGCATCCAGTGTCAGCTTACGACCTTGTTCCGCCCAGTCCATCAGCGGTGCACTGTCAACACCTGCCGGCACTTGGTCGAGGGCACAGTAAAACCCAAGTGGAAGCATCGGGCAGTACTTTGTCCCAGTCCGATGACGGTTCAAGTCCCGAAGCTCGGCCATTGTGACCGCTTCCCAGCCGAAACGCACCGACGTACGTCGAAGGGCATCCCCGACAAATCCATAGCGGTTGTCATGAAATGCGAACGCCGATGTCATCGAAGCATCTGTTACATCGGATGGAACATCGAGGTGCACAAAAGCCGTGTCCTCAGCCTCCCCGTGTCCGCTCATCAGCGTCGATAACGGCACCACCGCGAGCTTCGAAAGTTCGACTTGGACCGAGCGGATTCCAGCCGCGATGCCATCAACGAGGCGTGCATGCCTGATGAGACGCGGCGTGACAAGAGCCAGCTCATCACGCATCACCGCTGCAACACGCTCACCTTCAATAAGCCCGGATGCCAACAATTGCTGAATCAGCCCAACCCAACCACGTGCACTCATCACGAGCATCATGTTCGTCTGAGCGGTCACCGGTAGAAAGTACCGAGCCCGATCAAAGGCATAGTTCCGCCGGATACGGGCTGCAGCCTTTGGAGGCGTTCCAGCTGGAATGCGAACCAATTCGGGGGACTGCACCGCAATCTGCTCCCAAAATTCCAGCGCAGCATTGTAAATGTCCATCGCGCCAGCTGCATGATTGGCATCCGATGCGCCAGTCACATCCGTGCCGAGAAGGGTGTCATTGGCGATACGAATATAGCGCGTCGATGATTCCTGACCACCTGCTGTCGGTACGAGACTCCAAATGTGATAAGCAAGCCACATACTGATGCCATCAATGAACATCGCCACAGGAGCCATATCAGCAATGGATGCGTGACCATAGTCAACAAACTTGAAGATGCGGTCGACGGCTGCATCCATATCGTTTGGATCAACTTTAGAGAGGATGACATCAAGGCCATCAATAGACCGTGAGTACCGTGCACCGGTAGCCGACAAGAGCTCAGGAGTGAGCTCCGGGCGTCCCGCAGCTTTTGCATCCGGCGTGGATGTTAATGCAACGTGTGTGACCCGGAGCGGTGTACTCATGCGGACTCGCCCTCAGAAGCTGGAGCCACCGCTGCATCAGGTGCAACTACACGTGGCGGCCGTGGATCCTGACCCTTTTCCTTATACTTACATTCCTTGGTCGCGCATTGAATGCCAGTATAGCGTCCACGGAAATATGCATGATGCAGGACACCACCACAGTCTGGGCACTGCCGGTCCGTTAGTGGAAGTCCCGACAGCGTGCACTTACACGCCGGGTAACTCGAACATCCGTAGAAGACGCCTCGCTTGCTTCCCTTTTCGACAATGTCGCCTTCTTTGCAGATCGGACACTTGATTCCGGTGCTTACAGGGATGTCCTTCTTGATGTAGCGGCATTTGGGGAATGCGCTGCAGCCGACGAATGTCTTTCCAAAGCGACTGACCCGCTCGGAGAGCTGAGCACCACAATCAGGACAAGGCTCATCTAGGAGCTTAGGAGGCACAGCAGGCTCGGCCTTCGCTACCGACTTGGACTTCAGGATGTAGTTACATTCCGGATAGCCACTACAGGCATAGAACTGACCAAAACGACCACGTTTCAGGACAAGTTCTTTCTCACAATTTGGACAGTTTGGAATCGACTGATCGATTGCTGACTTAAACTCTTCGTGCACAGAGCGCAAGAACTCAACCCAGTCCCTTTGGCCTTCAGCGACTTCATCCAAGCCGTTTTCAAGATTTGCTGTGTACTTTACATCGACGAACTTAGGCAAGTCCGCGACAAGCGTATCTGTTACCGCGCAACCGATTGGGTTTGGATGGAAGCGTTTATCGATGACTTCGACATAGTCAGCCCGAATTTTCTCCATGATGGATGCATAGGTACTTGGACGGCCAACTTTGTTCTCTTCAAGAGCCTTTACCAGCGATGCTTCTGTAAAGCGTGGTGGGGGATCTGTAAAGTGTTGCTTAGGCACCAATGCATGGAGCTTGAGGACTTCGCCCTTTTCCATTGCTGGCAAAATACGGCCATTTTCTGTGTCAGCCTTTTCTGCAGCAACGTCATCCCGGCCTTCTTCATAAACCCTAAGGTGACCATCGAACTTTCGAACACGGCCTGTCGCGTGAAATATGGCATCACCAACAGCAATATCAACGCTGGTTTGGTCAAATGTTGCTGCTGCCATTTGGGATGCTACGAACCGGTTCCAGATCAGTGTGTAAAGCTTTAACTGATCTGCGGTAAGGGCTGAGTTTCGCAGGGAATCTGGCGTGCGATGGACATCGGTCGGGCGGATCGCCTCGTGTGCATCCTGTGCTGCACCCTTGTTTCCATACATATTGGGGCTTGCGGGAAGATATTGTTCACCATAATAGGATGCGATGAATCCACGTGCTGCTACCTGTGCTTCTCCGGCGATACGGGTTGAGTCAGTACGCATATACGTGATGAGACCCGTGGTGCCATCTGGGCCACCAACATCAATTCCTTCGTACAAGTTCTGTGCAATGCGCATCGTACGCTGCGCACCGTATCCGAGTCGTCTTGCTGCTTCCTGTTGCAATGTCGATGTAATGAAGGGGGCTTTTGCTCGCTCTTTAGCTTCCTTTGTACCGACACTGATTACAGTCCATGGCTTCGATTCACAGTCAGAAACGACCGCTTCGGCGGTTGCTTGGTCGAGGTCATGGTCGCCAAGCTTCGTTCCCTTGTAGGATTTGAGCTTTGCTGGAAACTGAGGCTTTGTAGGAGACAGCTTCGACAGGGTAGCAGTTACAGACCAGTATTCAACTGGGACAAATGCCTCTATTGCACGTTCGCGGTCAACGATGAGCCGTAGGGCAACAGACTGAACACGACCAGCGTGAGTTGCATTCTTGACCTTGGCCTGAACCTGGCTGGACATCCCGTAGCCTTCAAATCGGTCGATCACACGGCGTGCTTGCTGTGCATTAACGCGGTCGACGGTGACTTCACGGGGAGACTTAAGCGCATCAAGTACGGCTGTCTTAGTGATCTCGTTAAAGACAATGCGCTTGACCTTACTGCTGGGTTGGTCAAGGATTTGAGCGACGTGCCACGCGATGGCTTCCCCTTCACGGTCAGGGTCGGAAGCAAGGTAGATCATGTCTACTTTCTTCGCTGCGGCACGTAGCTTCTTGACTGTTTCGAGGCGGTCTTTGGTAACTTCGTAGGGGACATCAAACGGCGTGTCAATACTCGCCGGGTTCCATGACTTAGGTAAGTCACGAATATGTCCGACGGATGCTTCTACATCATAATCACTGCCGAGGTATGCCTTGAGGGATTTTGTTTTAGCGGGGGATTCGACAATGATAAGTGACTTTGCCATATTGGGTCCTGTTGTACAAATGAACTAGCGGGCGATTTTATCGCACTTGACATCCTACCCGTACTGGATGTTCAGCCGTTCCAGTGCCCGATGACTAAAATTGCGCATCGATGCGTATGAATCTACTGGGCCGGCTAACTCAATATAACCGCACTTTGGTGACATGTGGCTGATTTATCCACCCGTCGTGTACGGGTACTCAGAACATATTCACGTAATAGACGGCTCTTGCCATATTTCCTGGTCTAACTGATTCGTTCACTTTGCTAAGCTTGCGTGTGACAACTGCACTCTAATGATCCATGTCTTATATGTTCCTCTGCGTGGCTATGTAGCTCCGATAGCACTAACGCTAACCTGAGTGTCTATGCGTCTGCCAGCCAGGTGGTAGATCAAATATTTTTTGTCATCAGTGTAATAATCGCCCACTTTTTTACGAAGAGTATGTATGAGCGAGCAACTCTATTGGCACATGACATCCACGGATGCCTGGGATTCCATTCAGGCTACCGGGTCGGTTCTGTGTCGCAATATTCTAAAACGATGGAACATCACGCACTTTGACCGAACCCGTTACCGTCCCAAGCAAGTCGCAACGGGGTTGGATAACTACGTCT
>JAURHZ010000203.1 GCA_030833025.1 Armatimonadota bacterium | reverse complement strand
CTTCCAAATTGCTAAATGCTTCCGGGATGAAAGCCAGCGTGCAGACCGACAGCCTGAATTTACACAGGTTGACCTTGAAATGGGCTTTGCAACCCAAGAGGATGTCCTGAGTTTGGTCGAAGGCCTGATGATTGATGTCGTTACCAAATTTTCAGGTGAAACCGGCAAGCATATCTCAGGTAATCCATTCCCACGCTTTACCTACGACGCAGCACTCGCGCGCTACGGAACAGACAAGCCAGATATCCGCTTTGGACTTGAGCTTGTGGACTGCGGTCAGATTTTCGCATCCACCGAGTTCGGCGTCTTCCGACAGGTGATTGACACCGGCGGGCAGATCAAATGTATCCGCTACCCAGGTGGTGCCCGTATTCCTCGGCGCGAAATGGATGAGCTTGTAAACCTTGCACGGGAAGCCGGTGCGAAAGGCATGAGCTACGTCCTCGTCGAAGATGATGGCGTTGGCTTCCGAGGAACATTGGCTAAGTTTGTCTCTGATGACGAGCGCCCGATGCTGATCGCTGCGACAGGAGCAGAGCCAGGGGACCTGATTGGTTTTGTTGCAGACCAACCGAGTGTAGTGGCCAAAGTCCTTGATCGTATTCGTCGCTTCATTGGAGCCAAACTGAATCTGATTGACAATAGCAAAATGGCCTACTGCTGGGTCACAGATTTCCCAGTCTTTGAAGAGGATGAAACGACTGGCGGTCTCACTTTTGCTCACAATCCGTTTGCGATGCCAAGGCAGGAGCACCTGGAGTGGTTTGAATCTAATCCGCTCAAAATGCGTGCTCAGTGTTATGACCTTGTTTGTAATGGCAGCGAGGCGGCATCAGGTGCCGTCCGGATTCACATCCCCGAGATCCAGCTTGAAGTCTTCCGCAAAATGGGCTTGTCTCCTGAGCAGATCGAGCAACGCTTTGGGCATATGCTCGAGGCATTCCGCTTTGGAGCTCCCCCCCACGCAGGAATCGCACCAGGACTCGACCGCTTGGTGATGTTACTTTGTGATGAAGACAATATTCGTGAGGTTATTGCATTCCCGAAGATGGGTGGTGGCTACGATCCTCTGATGGATGCGCCATCCACCGTCGAGGCTACACAACTGGCAGAGCTGGGTTTGACCGTAGTGGTGAAGGAAGAAAACGCATAATGACACGCCGTACCGCCCTGTTGGCACTTGGAGTGCTTCCCGTAACATTGCTGCCCTTGACTGCGCTTGGCCAAGGTGCTGACCCGGGAGCACCCAAGTGGTACATCCTTAAGGGCGGTACGCTCATCGATGCGACTGGCAAGTCAAAACCTAAAACAGACATTGCTATCAAAGATGGTGTCATTGCTGCGATTGGCGCAGACCTGCGTGTTACTCCTGGCTTCCGTGTAATCGATGCATCAAAATGGATCATCCAAGCAGGAACCGTAAATGCCGCATCGCGGTTTGGAATCACACCAGCTTCCCCAGCAGATGCCCGTGGCGTGCGGCATCCACTCAGCACGCTTCGAGCAGACTTTAGAGTAGCAGACAACTACCTTCCGGATGACACCGCGGTGCAATATCGACGAAATGGGTTTGCCTATGCACAAGTCCTTCCCGGTTCCGGATGTCTATCTGGCCAGAGTTCTCTTGTCTCCCTTGTCAGTAAGGCACAAGTCCCCGCATCACGGATTCTTCAGCCTTCCATAGCGGTTGTCGCTAGCCTCACATCCGATGGTCAGGGTGGGTACCCTGGTTCAAGAATGGGGCACCTCGCTCTCCTGCGTCAGGCACTGACCGATGCCCGTGAAGCTAAATCCGGAACACGTCAAATCAGCGGAAGCACGGCGGTCCTCAAAGGAGTCATTAACCGAAAGCTTCCTCTCATCGTCCGCGTCGCCTCTGACTCGGAAGTTGAAGGGATACTACGAGTCGTACCTCAGGACATCGAACTCATCCTCGATGTAACCGGTCCATTGAGCCGGTCTATTAATGACATTGCAAAGCGTAAGGCAAAGGTCATTTATAGTGTCGATATGGCGGATACACCGCCAGATGCTGACCGTGGGACATTGTCGCCACTGCGCCGGATGGTTCATTCGTATCAAACACCTGGCAAGCTGGCGAAGTCCGGCATTGACTTTGTTCTTGCTACTACAGCACCAGACCGCTTCTACGGAAATGTACGCCGGTGTATCCAAAACGGTCTATCGATCGAAAACGCAAGACGTGCAGTCAATGCTAATGCGGCTAACTGGTTTGATGTCAGTAGCACGATCAAGGTTGGCGAAAAAGCTAATGTAACATGCTGGACTGCGGACCCGTTCGTTACTGATGCATCGACCACATTGACATTTGTAGATGGAGTCCTTTCGGACAGCCAAGCGGATAATGCAGGTCGCCCAGGTGTGCCAGGTAATGCAATTCCGGCCGTCAAGTTTTTGCTGACAGATGCAAACAAACCTGTTGGCGCAAATCTTCCACAATCAGATGTAGTCCTCATAAAGAATGCCACCGTCTGGACGTCAGAGGAACTTGGCATCCTCCCGGATACGGACATTCTGATTGCAAAGGGGAAGATCTCTGCCATTGGCAAGAACCTATCGGCACCGGGGAATGCAGCTGTAATCGATGCGACGGGGCAACACGTAACCGCGGGAATCATCGATTGCCATTCGCATTCAGCTGTCGTCGGGGGAGTCAATGAAGGTAGTAACATCATCACGGCTGAATGCCGCATTGCTGATGTTCTTGACCCGGATGACATCAATATCTACCGTCAGCTAGCTGGCGGTACCACTGCGGCCAACATCCTTCACGGCTCTGCAAATGCCATTGGTGGACAGAATGCTGTCGTGAAATGGCGCTGGGGAGCAGGTGCATCCGAGCTGCTTATTGATGGAGCACCTCAAGGAATCAAGTTTGCACTTGGTGAGAATCCAACACGTTCGAATGGCAGTCGCCAGGGACGCTACCCGGCGACGAGGATGGGCGTCGAGCGTGTCATCCGCAGTGCCTTCCAAAGGGCACAGGATTATCGTGTAGCTCAGAAGCTCGCGAAATCTGGAAACGGACCAGCCGTCAATACGGATTATCAACTGGAAGCCATCGCTGAAATTTTGGAGGGTAAGCGCCTTGTGCACTGCCATTCCTACAAGTCCGATGAAATACTTGCGATGATTCGCATCGCGGATGACTTCAAATTCAAAATTGCCACCTTCCAGCATGTCCTAGAAGGTTATAAAGTTGCCAATGAAATGGCCGCGCATGGTGCCGGTGGTTCGACGTTCTCCGACTGGTGGGGATACAAGATCGAGGCATTTGATGCTATACCAGCCAATGCAGCATTTATGCATCAGCGCGGTGTAGTGTCATCATTGAACTCAGATTCGAGCGAGCTAGCGCGTCGAATGAACCTCGAAGCAGCGAAATCGGTCCGCGATGGTGGACTATCGCCTGCCGATGCCTTCAACCTTGTAACGATAAACCCTGCAAAGCAGCTGCGGATCGACAACCGAACGGGTTCACTAAAGCCTGGTAAAGATGCTGATGTTGTGTTGTGGTCGAAAGATCCGTTATCCGTCGATGCGGTTGCATTGAAGACTTGGGTGGATGGGAAGCTTCTGTTTGATCGTAAGGCTGACATAGCTGAACGTGCGCTGCTAGCCAAAGAGGAAGAAGCACTACGGAAGCAGTTCACCGTTCCGGTGAAGACAGCGATAACAGATACGGTGAAAGCCTGCCCTGTGCTCGTTCCCCAACCTACACAAAAACAGACAAAGGCACGCGCGCAGAGAATCGCACTTGTCGGTGGAACCGTCCATGATGGCATCGGTAATTCCATCACCAATGCTGTCGTTGTGATAAACGAGACGGGGGTGATTGAAGCCGTTGGTAAAGCAGATTCTGTATCTGTCCCAGCTGGTTACCGAAAGGTGGATGTCACGGGTAAGCATCTCGCTCCTGGCTTCTTCGATGCGATTTCGACTGTTGGAGTTAACGAAATCGGATCTCGGAGGGAAACCCAAGACTTTTCCGAAATGGCATCGTACTCACCCGAGCTATATGTGGGTCGATCCGTCAATGTTGATGCTGAGACAGTCGCCGTTGCACGTGAAGCTGGAGTGCTGCTCGCAAATGTCGTACCGGTAGGGGGAAGTATATCTGGATCATCCAGTGTGGTTCACCTCGACGGCTGGACGTGGGAGCAGTTTGCCATCCGAAAGCAGTCTGGCGTATCACTTCAGTTTGGCGCTAGAAGTGCCGCATTTGAGAGTCACGGACACAACCATGACCTCACAGCTGGTGCCGAAACACCTGAAGCCGAGCCTGTTACAGTCCCTGATATGGGCGTAAAGATTGCTGGCTTAGATGGATTTATTGCAGATGCCCGTCGTTACTACGAAGCGCGTGCAGTGGATGCATCCGTTCCGCGTGACTTACGGTTTGATGCCTTCCAACCTGTGCTCGATCGACGTATCCCGATGTTGATCAATGTGGATGGCGAACGTGAGATTCTCGATGCTCTAGCCTTCGCTACAAAGCACAATA
>JAURHZ010000202.1 GCA_030833025.1 Armatimonadota bacterium | reverse complement strand
AGCGCATCGAAGCTACGGGATGATGTCCTCCGCGCGGAAGTGATGACCCGAGCCGCAGAGCTGGGTATCCGTATTGCGGCGACAGCAAACAAGCCCGTCGTTGGTATTCAGGCCCAAGCCACGCAATATCCCACATTCTCCTTTCAGACACCTCGCGAGCGTGTCGGATCACTATCGATTGGGATTACCATCCCAATTTTAGATGGCGGGTCCACGGGTGCTAAAACCGATGAAGCAACACAGCTAGCCGCGGCTGCACGGATTGAGCATATGCGGATTAAGAATGCAGCAGCTCTCGATGTTACACAGGCTCATATTGCTTGGATGCACGCCCTATCAGTAGCAAACGCAGCTAAAGATGCACTTGGCTACGCATCCGAGGCGAGAGATATCGCCGAGACCCGCTACAAAGGTCAGGTGGGTAGCTACCTCGACCTTCTGGATGCGCAGGTCGCACAGGTCCGAGCTGAGGCTCTGGCCATCGATACGGAATACGATGCCATCGCGGCACAGGCAGCACTAAAAAACGCCATTGGAACCCAGCTATGAGTACACAACCAACCCCTGCAGCACCTGCTGCGAAGCGAAGCCCGAATGCAGCCCGCGCCTTTGGCATCATCGCCGCAGCAGCCGGCCTGTTCTTTGGTGGGCGTTACTACCTATGGTCCCAGACGCACGTCGCCACGGATGATGCGTACGTTACGGGAAATATCGTTCAGGTCAGCCCGACGGTGGGAGGCACGCTTTCCCAGTTGTTGGTTGCTGAAGGCGATGCCGTAACGGCTGGGCAAGTTGTTGCCATTTTGGATGACACGGCTCAGCGCGCCGCGCTGCAGTCTGCGGAATCAGCCTTACTTGTCGCGAAGGGAAATGTCCGTCAGGCGGAAGCGCAGCTTACATTACAGGAGGTGTCGGACACGGCTGCGATGGCGAAAGCACTGGCCACCAAAAGCGTTTCGATGACAAAAATCAAAGCCGCTGAGGCTGGTGTACGCGCATCGGCTGATGACACAGCCACACGGATTGCAACATTGAAGGCAAGCGTTGCGGCGAGTGAAGCCGGCGCCGCGCAGGCGGTGGCAGGCCTTACGGGTGGCAAGAACCAGGCTGCGGCGGCAAAGGCATCGGGAACGACAGCAGAAGCAGGTGTTCGCTCCGCAGCGGCAAACCTCGCGGCAGTAAAAGCACGTGTTCCAAGTGCTGAGGCAGAACTTCAACGGTCCGAGCGCGACCACGGTCGCTTTGTCCAGCTCTTTGCCAAGCAGGCCGTAACGCGCCAGCAACTCGAGAGCATGGCGGATGCCGTTACGCGTGAGCGTGCAACCCTTACTGCCCTTCGAGAGCAGGTTCGTCTGGCAGCTGCACAAGTGGATGCAGCCGAAAGTCAAGCGGTTGAGGCGAAAGAGCGCGCGGCGGTGGCCGAGGCTCAAGTTAAGGTCCTCGAGGCTGCGGTGCGGACGGCACAGAGTGCGACAGCGGTAACGCGTGGCCAGCTGGCGACGGCGGTTGCCGGGCAGCGACGCGTTGATGTCGACAAAGTAGGTGTGCAAGCAGCGCGCGCATCAGCGGAGGTTAGCGATGCTGAAGCCCAAATCGTCGAGGCGGGCATGGGTCAGCAGGCTGTGCGTTTTGTTGCGCTAGAGATGGCCAAAGATGCGGTGAGAACTGCAGAGGCAGGCGTTGCGACGGCGAAAGAAATGCTCAAGCGTACGATTTTGGTGGCGGCGCAGAGCGGTGTGGTCTTGAAGAAGACCGCGAATGTTGGAGCAAGCATTGTCCCTGGTCAGACGATTTTGACAATCAGCCAGGGGGATGCCCTTTGGATCACTGCGAACTTCAAAGAAACTCAGATCCGCGACATGCACATCGGCCAACCGGTTGAAATTCACGTCGATGCCCTGCCCGCAGGGAACGTAGAAGGTGTGATCGCGGGGATTGGAACTGCGACCGGTGCGACGACGGCGATGCTCCCTCCTGATAATGCGAGTGGAAACTTTACCAAGGTCGTTCAGCGCATCCCTGTGCGGATTGCGATTACCAAGTCCGCGCCCGGTATCCGTATGGGAATGAGCACGACGACAACCATCGATACGGCGGATAAGACAGATCACGCCGAGCGCGTGCCAGCTGGCTGGAATGGCAAGCCGGCATCCAGCGGAAAGCAATAAGTGGAGAAACCTGCGGCAGTGCCGCTCGACCCAGATATTGGTGTAAGCCCGCATCGGTGGTGGATCTTCGCTGGCCTCTGGGCCGCTGCGGTGATGGAAGTTCTCGACACAACGATTGTCAATGTGGCGATGCCCCAGATGGCTGGAAACCTCAATGCGACGCCGCAGGAAATCGCGTGGGTGGCGACGGGTTACATTTTGAGCAATGTTGTGGTGCTCCCTATGACGGCATTCCTCGCGGGTGTCTTCGGGCGTAGAAACTACCTGATCGGCTCAATTGCGCTGTTTATTCTGGCATCGTTTTTCTGCGGCATTGCGACCAGCCTTGGCCAAATGGTGGTTTGGCGAATTATCCAGGGCGCGGGTGGTGCGGCGCTCTTGTCAACGGCGCAGGCGACGCTTAGGGAGATATTCCCGCGTGCGCAACAGGGCATGGTCCAGGCATTTTTCATGATTGGGATTGTGGTTGCGCCGACGCTTGGCCCGACGCTGGGTGGATGGATTACAGATAACTACACGTGGGGCTGGGTTTTCTTTGTGAATGTGCCTCTGGGGCTTATCGCGATGATTCCCGTGAGCGCGTATCTAAAAGATTCACCGTTTCAGAATCCGAATGCCAGTCGGCGTCCAGATTGGCTGGGTATTGGATTGCTCACGGTCGGTCTGGCAAGCCTTCAGTATGTTTTGGAAGAGGGCCAAAAGGATGACTGGTTTCAGAGTGAGTTCATCACAAGGCTTGCGGTTGTTGCAGGCGTTTCGCTAGTCTGGCTGATTTTCTGGCAGCTGAGCCCCAAGAATAAAGCTCCTGTCATTGACTTTCGGGTGTTGAAAAACCACCAGCTCAGGACATCGCTTTACTTGTTTCTTTCGCTCGGCTTTGGCCTCTACGGCGGGCTATTCCTCTATCCGTTGTTTACCCAGAACATTCTGCACTTGACGCCGACGGCAACGGGGCTTTCCTTACTTCCGGGAGGCCTTGCGACGATTGTTGGGGTCTTGATTTGCGGACGGCTCCTCAGTGGAACGATTGCTGACAAGGTGGACCCACGCGTGTTGGTTTTTATTGGCGTTGGGTTATTCAGTACATCGATGTGGATGCTTGGCCAACTCACCACCGCTACCGGCACGGATGACCTGACATTTGCGCTGGCGATTCGCGGCTTGGGATTAGGTTTTCTGTTTGCGCCCATTAATCAGATTGCGTTTGCTGGGATGGAGCCTCACGAGACGCAGCAGGGTGCCGGGCTGATCAGTTTGACGCGGCAGCTGGGCGGGTCATTTGGAATTGCCGTTTTGGGAACTCATCTGTCGTCGAGTATTAAGACGCATCAGAATCAGCTGGCTGACCATTTGACTTACGGAGGTGCGGCGCTCGGAGAGCGCATCCAAGGCGCGACGGGATTGCTAGTCAGGGCCGGGAGCAGCCCCGCTGATGCACAGAACGCTGCGCCGGCGATTGTTCAGATGTTGGTTGACCGTGAGGCGGCGATGATGGCCTTCAACAATGGCTTTCAGCTGATTTTGGTGGCGTTTTTGCTAGCGGCCCCGATGGTGATGTTATTGCGAAAGCCTCGCCTTGGCGGTGGACCTGGAGGCGGAGGCGGGCATTAGGCTTCACAGCCGAAATGGTAGCTATGAGCCATCGGTTGTCTTTGGATCGGTATCGGTATCGTTTACGAGGAGCGAGCGGCGCCGTTTACGGCGGCGAGCTTTTCGTTTGCTATTTTCCATCAGGAGGTAGATACCGGTTCCGATGGTCGCACACCCGACGATTCCCCCAATGATGTATATCGTTTTGGACTCTTCGGCGGCTGCAGTATCGACCTTTGGTGCAAGCGTTCCCTTAAACACGACATCCATAGCTTCGCCATGCGTCCTAAGGGATGCAGCTGTACCGTTAATGTCTAGTTTCCAGACATTACCTGGCAGATCGGTATCGCGCCCATTGGTGATGGTAAAGGATGTTGGCTGTGACGTTTTCCCGGTGGTGGGAAACGGAATGCCTTTCGTGCCGGGCTTGAGCTGATACATCCCAAGCGCAGCAAAGAGGTTTGTCGCAGTGGATGTTCCATCAATGACGACAATTTCCACTCCTGAGACATTAAGGTTGGTGGCTTGTGTTTCACCAGTGAACTTGAATGTTACATCGATGTCGCCGGCGGCGACCGCCGAGGTGTCCTTGCCGTGAAAATCGAATTGAAGCGTATCTGCACGGACCGCGGATGCAGCACTACACAGCGATAAGAGTGTGATTGCCGTTAGGTTAGCTTTGTGTGCGCTGGGTAGTTTGAACAGATGCATTTTCATAGGTGATTGATGACACCAACTAATAAGATGTCCCAACCAATGAGATACCCAAGTAACGCACCACATTTCA
>JAURHZ010000201.1 GCA_030833025.1 Armatimonadota bacterium | reverse complement strand
AGCTGCTTGGCTACGGTCTTGAGCATCGCTGTCGTACCCGGGCAAACCCCTGTGCAGCTGGTGTAGAAGAGCTGCAGAATGATACCTTTGTTGCCAATAAGCTTGCTCATCTGCGTTGGCCCGATATGGGTTTGCAGCCTTATATCAACCAAGCGATCAATGACTTGTTCAAGGTCATTGATCGGCGTTGGTGTCGCAAAATGCCGTAACTCGGGGCTGAGTACGGGAGGCGTATCGTCAGGGCTGAACATCAACCCAACCCATCATCGCCAAGTCTTCGTGTCCAACATTATGGCAGTGCACCGTGTAGCGACCTGCGAAACGATGGAACTGAATGTAGAGCTCAGCAGATGCTCCTGAACCAAGGTTGAGTATGTCTTTGCGGCCACGCTCAATCATCGGAGGTCGCTGTCCATCGCGACTAAGTACTTGGTAGTTTTCAACATGCACATGGAATGGATGTTCCCAGCCGCCAGAGCCATTGGTGATAATCCAGCGTTCAGCAGTGCCAAGACGGCAGCGGAACAAGGGGACATCCGGGTTCCAAAAGCGATCATTAATCATCCAAGCGCCCTTGCTCCGATGGAACTTGATGGTCCGTGTGGCAACGACTTTGGAAAGGTCTGGCGGAGTGATCGACTGCAATTTCGCAGGCAGGCGGCTTGGATCTGGGGCATCCCTGTTGATGACAAATAACATCATTGGAATCGCGACCCGCCCGATGCTTGCAGGTTTGTTGCCATCCTTTTGGTCGACATCGTTGATGAGGGCCAGCTGCGTCCCGAGTGGGAATTTGCTGAAGTCAACGATGATTTCGTAGCGTTCACCTGGGACGATGTAGAGGTTTGTTACTTCCACAGGAGCCTCTAGGAGTCCGCCATCCGATGCGATGACATGGAACGGCGCGCCATTGCTCAGCTTCACGTGGAAGTGGCGTGCCTGGCTTGCACAGAGGAAGCGGAAGCGATACTTGCGGCGGGCAACGTTAAGGTAAGGCTGGACTTTGCCATTGACGCAGAAGAGATTTCCGACTTGGCCCGCATCGTTCATCTGGTCGAAGTAGAGAGAGCCATCCCGGTTCAGGATGTAATCGCCAAGGACAAGGGGCACATCGTATGCGCCGCTAGGGAGGCGAAGCGCAACAGGATTGGTATCGTTTTCGTTATCAGAGTCGACATCATCGAACTGATTCACCATCCCCGCAAGGCCATGATAGACATTTCCAGCGGTGTGATCGGCGACGTGGTCGTGGTACCAGACTGTGGATGCCCAGTGTGAGCGATCATTGTCGGGGACTTGATTTGGGATGAGGTAGTAGCGCTCCTCGCCCGGATGGATAAAGTCCATCGGCCAGCCATCGTCATTCGGGCTTTGCCAGCCACCGTGGTTATGGAGAACGGTTTCGACGATGCCAAAGCCGCGGTAGTTGGGATTCAGGTCATTAATGCGGCGGAAGGCTGCTGCGGTTCCAAGGCGATGCGCGATGATTGGACCCGGAAATGTTCCGTTGTACGTCCACATCAGGGTCGGTGGGAGGTCCCGGTGAAACTGATGGTACGCTTCCTGTTCGCGGATAGTGTAACACTTTGGAATGCCATATTCGAAGTAGCGCGGTGCCAAGGCTGGGATGGTTGACATCGGGGTTTCGACAAGCCTGCCGGGTATCGGTAGTGCATCTACAAACGGTCTGAGCCCGCCCGCCTGCAGTAGTTTTGTATTCATCTCTTTATCCTGAAAAGATTAGGCACGGTAGTTTCCGTATCAAAACAGTTCATACCGCAAAGGTTTAGAGACGAAAATATTAGAGATGCGAAGGTGTTTTCGTTGGAAAAGACGGCAGTTTTGCAGGTTGTCAATGCTTGGTGAATGTTACAGAGACACCAAAACGTGATTAGGTAACAAGCAAGTGTGTTATGTTTACTAAACTAAAATTTTTGCGAAAACAGGTAATTTTCGGAGTAAGGATTTCCTGTCAAACTCGCATCCCGCCTAAACGGTTACGCTGCGCCGCGGATGCGTTGTCCCAGCTTTGAAAGGCGCTCTGCGCCATCAATTCCGAAGATGCTATAGGCGAGCGCATAGCTGCGATTGCGATTTGGTGTAAATGACTTTGGCAGGTACTGCTTCAGGATTTCAAGTGCATAGTCGCGGTCGTAGGAATAGGCGAGCCGGATGGTTTCGAACAGAGCCTGTCTAAGGGCATCTTGGTATGGGTATGGCTCACCACTGAGATCTTCGAAGATCGTAATGCGAAGCTCGAGGATTCGGCGGACATTTGCGGCAACATTTGTATGGGTGATGCTGCCTGCACGCAGGCGCAGCTGTGTGTAGGCGTTTGCATCAAACTTTGCAATGCCGCCAAGCCTTGCCACGCGATAAAGAAGGTCATATTCCTGTGAGCTCTTCCGCTCGGTGCTCCAAGCACCAGCCTGAATGACAGCGGAGCGGCGATAGAGGTGCGATGATGTCCGTCCTGCACGGCTGAGCATGATCGCGATGTAAATATCAGGGGATGCTGCTTCAGTGAGTGTTCGGATGTACTTGAGGTTGGCATCTACTTCCTGATAGCTACCGATAACAACATTGACATCCGGCTCTGAACACGCGAGCGCGATTTGTGACTCGATTTTCGGTGGAAGCAAGACATCATCGCCATCAAAAAATTGAATCCATTTACCCGTTGCCGCTTTCAAACCAGCATTTCGAGCCGAGCACGCCCCGCCATTTGGCTGGTCGATGACGATGAGGTCAGGGTAAGTGGTTTGCAGCTCATGCAAGGCACTGAGGGTGTTGTCTGTACTGCCATCGTTGACGCAGATAACTTCACGCGGCTTATGTGTTTGCGCGTACACAGATGCCAGACTGGCATCGATATACGAGCCCACGTTGTAGCAGGGAATGACTACGGACACGCTCTCGTTCAGGTTTGCGAATTGCATACATCCGGATTATGACCGGTAACGGGTCGGAACTGGAGTATGAATTTCGCCGAAATGTTACGTAAACGTTATGTATGATTCGGTTTCATGTGGATGGTTTACATCCCTTTCGTCAGTATGACCTTTTGGGTAGAGTAGGTTTGTTGTGCCCGTTACCTCTTCATTGACGACGAGCAACGGATCATTACCTAGAGGAGGTGCGGCGATGATAGTGCAGGATGGCAAGCTGGATGCCCGCTACAAAATGGGACGGCGAGTCCGCCGGATGGAGCTCTTGCTTGAGGCTAAGCTAGCTGATACGGCGATGCTGCGGCGGGTTAGTGCGGCGCTGCAACCGGCGGTGATGCAGTTTTTCAGCGGGAATTTTCAGGGTGTGTTTCGTAATGTGGATGCCGGGTACTTATCGCTTGTCAACGCTGCCCCGGATGGCCCTCTGGCACGCTTGCTCGCATTGGATGTTTCCTGCCCCAAGCTCCTCGATGTGAATGAGCATCAGGTGGTTGCGAAACTTGATGTCGCTTATGGTGCCAAGCTCAGCAAAGGGGAAGTGCGGTGTCGTTGGAAGGGGATGTCCGAATGGCAGGATGCGACAGCTGAGCTGATGTTGCCGCATCAGAAATCCACTGCAAAAATGCCCACACCACAGCGCTTGACGCTTGAGCTAGTTTGCGGGGCAGCTAGACTTGACATTGATGTGGACGTGCTGCGCGTTGCTAACCTAAAGACCACCGTTTCGCGTTGGATGACCGTAACTGAGCGGGATGCGCAGTCATCCAGAGCTCTCGCCCGTGCCCGAGCCCTATCACTACTGGCGGGTAAGGCGCTTGAAAACGACCCGGATTTACGGATGCTTTGGGAGATTGCAGATAGCCAAAACGATGAGCCTCTTGGTAGGCGTGGGGATTACTTGGGATTGATTGGTCCGTCTGGGCAGAAGGTGCCGTGTCGTCTCCTGCGCGGTGATGATGCTGCTAAGAAGCAACCATTGGTGATCGCGCTCCATGGTGCGGGCGGCAGTGAGAATATGTTCTTCGATACATACGGTGCTGGCAAGATTATGTCGCTGTGTGCAAAACGCGGCTGGCATCTTGTGAGCCCGCGGGTTTCAGGACGGTTTCCGGCGCAGATCCTGGACAGTCTAAGCAAGCATTGGAATATCGATTCATCGAGAGTTTTCATCGTCGGGCATAGCATGGGGGCTGCTGCGGCAAGCTCGGGCGTCGATTCTGGTGCGATCCAGCCCGCAGCGGTTGCGCTTCTTGGCGGTGGCGGTGCGGTTACGGCAGCGTCTCGGTGGAAGGACCTGCCGGTGATGATTGCAGTTGGAGAACTGGATTTCGGAAAGACGATGGCATCGCGGACGCGGCCGGCCGCTGAGCGTGCTGGGAGTCGCCTTACGTACAAGGAATATGCGGGCGTCGAACACCTCTCGATTGTGCAATGTGCCCTTGATGATGTGTTTACCTGGCTCGATAAAGTCTCGAATTATGTAAAGCCCGCTTGACATTATGTAATTAAAACTGTACTAATTGCCATCATGTGTACAAACGAACGCCTCGCTTGGGTCTGTCTTGCGTCTATTGCGGTGGTTTATATCCCGTATTTCTCGTTTCTTGTGTA
>JAURHZ010000200.1 GCA_030833025.1 Armatimonadota bacterium | reverse complement strand
CATCCACAAACTGTTGCGTGATATGCCGTGATGTCCCCAGCAGCTGCGGACAATCACCAACTCTTCGCATCGACAGCACGCTGTTTCCGCATGGTGGTAACGTTGTGGAAACTTCGCCGCCAACTGCGATTGCAACCTTTTGGGTCCAGAAGTCTAGCGTGTAGATAACTGTGCCCACTGCCTTGTAGCCGAGGCGCTCCACCGGAACCGTCACGCTGGCAGGCTTTGCAGCATCGAAGTTGAACAGCCCCACAACATGTCCATTGCCACGCTTGATCTCCCAAACTCGTGCCGGTGTGTGCTCGAAGACATCGAGGGGAGTGGCTGCAATCCCGACATTTGGCATCGAACGCTTTATGCACTCGATACGGTCATCCGGGAGGCCTGGAAGCCACTCGGAAACAAGATTAAGCGATCCAGTGACCGCAACCCAGCTAGCAAATGTCTGAGCCTGCTGGCACGTGAGCGGGCTTCGTAACATCAGACAATCCGGATCGTTATGCCAAACCCGGTGATTGAAGAAATACAATCGGCTCCCCAAGTGGAAGTTCGGCAAAATGTCGGCCCAGTTCGCGCCTGTGTCGGGCCCGATACGCATCGCATCCACAAGCCCAATCGCCCCACCCATCGAGCGGAAGTTCTGCGCCACATTACAGGCCGCAATATAGGTTCCTGTAGCGGCGGCCGATCGCATTGTCTGGATGCCAGAGCGATACGCATCCAGATTCGTAGCATACTTATCCGTAAAGACGGCATCCCCGTAGTGGTCATCCACAAACTGCGTCCCAGGGTAGGTACAAAGGGCCGCGAGGCCTGTCCACATCGCGTCGGGCTTGAGATAGCGGTAGCCCCAATCGTTGGTGATGCGCTTTACGGTTTCGGCGAGAAACGCACGGGTGTCCTGCCGCGTCATGTCGACGCACCAGCCAGCCCAAAGCACCTCGTAGTTTGAGCCATCCGGCTTCTTCACAAACCAATCTGGATGCCCGCTAAACAACGGGTCACGTGGATCCCACGAAAATGGCATGAACCAAAGTCCGGCCTTCAATCCATTGGATGCAAGGGTTGAAGAATTCGCTTTCATCCCACTTGGATACGGGCCTTTGGGGTCATGACGGGTGAAGTTGCCGGTTGGGCCTGAGCCCATAATGCCGCCCTTCGTCACGCTTGGTCCCTGCCACTGGTCATCCGTGAGGATAGTGTCAAAGCCGTAAGGCTTCAAATGCTTCCCGGCGAAGGCGGCTAGCTCAGCGTTGGCACGTTCATCCGATGCTCCTCCATGCGGGCTTGAGTACCAGCTGCAGTACCCCGATGGCGCCTTCGGGAGCTTGATTTTATACTCTGCTGCGATGAGGTCGGCGTAGTCTTCAAGTCCATGTGGGCCATCTGGGTGGGATGCAAATACCCATGCATCGGTGATCAACTTCTCGCCGGGTTTCAGGATGAGTCTTCCGTAGTTCAGACGGGCCTCGAGGATAAGCTGACCAGCATCCACATGGATATGTATCGAGCCGCTTCCACGATTTTGCGTTAACCAGCCAGCAATCTGTGCGGCTGTGCCATCCGGGCGCGCAAGTGCTGCGAACAAATGCGAGTCAGTACCTTTAGCGATGTCCGTTAGGCCATCCACGCCTAGGATGCGATGCCCTTGAAACTTGCTCGCAGGACCAATCACTTGTCGGAATGAAATCGTCGAAACAACGCGCTCGGTGTCGCTTCGATTTTCAAGTATGCGATGCGTTTTTGTAAACGGCGTCCCTTTGATACTTGATGTGACATCTCTATCGAAGCGCGATTCGCTAGCTTGATTCCGGGATGACTGGACAGACATTTGGATGCTCCAAGGCGTGCAAACAACCACGCACATTGCTGGCATCATACCGGGTTGACACCGATGCCTTCGAGGCAGCCTTTTACTACGCCAATCGCTAATCATTGCAAACGGTTCAGGATGCATATTTGCAATAATGGTAATAAGCACCTAGTATGTTTATACAGCGTATGAATACTGTAGAAGCCATCCTGCATCCCATTCGTGGAAAGCTCGTTGCACTCCTGGAATCGAAACCGATGACAGCGGCGATGCTACATGAATTCATTTCTCAAAACCCCGGAAGAAAGGCATCCATCACCAGCATTTACAGACACATCAAAGTCCTTCAGGATGTTGGATTTGTCGAAGCGGTGAAGCGTGAATCCACCGATGGCGCACCGGCGACCTACTATTCCATCGTCGATGCGAAGCGGGTCGTCGACCGCGATGCAGTGACACGTACAACCCTGATGCCGCTGATATCGATGTTGTCATCCGTTGTAGCTGGTCACTTTTCCCGCCACGCGGAGCGTGAAGAAACGCCACTGCCAGTACAGCGAATGGCACTCTTTGGTGCGACCGTCAATCTTTCCGACGTTGAGTACCAAGCACTAAAAGATGCCGTTTACCCCTTCATGTCAAAGACGGGCACGATTCGAACGCCCGACGAGTCTCCACAATACATTGCCCTCTTCACTTGCCCGGACCTGATAGCCGAGGCAGCTGCCACCACCAGCGAAAGCAAAACCAATGATTGAAATCTCCAACATCTCGAAAACCTACCCCAATGGCGTCCATGCGCTGGACAATGTCAGCCTGTCCATTCCCGTTGGGCTTTACGGCCTTCTCGGACCAAATGGCGCTGGCAAGTCATCGCTTATGCGCACCATCGCAACCCTGCAGGAGCCAGATAGCGGCAGCGTTTTGCTAAATGGAGTGGATGTCATCCGCCAGAAAGACGCGATGCGCGCAACACTTGGCTACCTCCCGCAGGAGTTTGGCTTTTATCCGACCCTCAGTGGCGAAGCCACCCTCGACCACTTTGCTGAGCTCAAGGGCATCCGGAACGCTAAAGAGCGTAAGGAGCTCACCGAGACGCTGCTACGGCAAGTGAACCTCTGGGATGCTCGCAAAAAAGCAGTTGGCGGCTACTCAGGAGGCATGAAGCAGCGCCTCGGAATCGCGATCGCCCTCGTCGGGAACCCAGGCGTTATCATCGTGGATGAACCCACCGCAGGTCTCGACCCAACGGAGCGAAACCGCTTCCTCAACCTCCTCGCCGAAGCCGGCGAGCGTGCGGCGGTCATTCTCTCAACGCACATTGTGGAAGATGTCCAAGAGCTCTGCGAGCGTGTTGCCATTATCGCAAAGGGCCGGGTTGTCGCACACGGAACGCCGGAGACGGTTATCGCCGATGTAAGTGGAAAGCTGTTCCGGCGAACTGTCGCGAAGCATGAGCTGGATGACATCGAGAAAACCATGCGTGTGGTCTCAAAGCGCCTCGTTGCGGGGAAGCCGGTGGTCACGGTGACAGCGGATGAATGTCCAGCCGGCTTCGATGCCGTAAAACCTGGCCTTGAGGATGCATACTTCCTCTTCACGGCGGATGGTGCCAAATGAAAGCCATCATCTTATTCGAGTTGCGCTTCCGCCTAAAGCAAGTCAGTACTTGGATGTTCATTCTCATCCTTGCAATGCTGAGCTTTTGTGTGGTTGCCACAGACTTTGTGCAAGTCGGCGGCGGAGATGGCCCCATAAAGGCAACGAGCCCCGGCATGGCAGCGATGATCCTGACGATTATCGCCGCGCTTGGGTCTATTATTTCAGCGGCACTTGTCGGAACAGCGATTCAACGCGACTTTGAAACAGGTACGCACGACATTCTGTTCGCCACCGGTATGCGCAAGCAGGACTACTACTTCGGGCGCTACATCGGTAGCTTGTTAGTCTCGTTGCTTGTCTTTATGGCACTACCGCTTGGGATGATGATCGGCTCTGTGATGCCGTGGGTGGATCCAAATGTCTTGGCACCCTTTGACATCCGAACCTACATCAATCTCTACACTGCGCTTCTGGTTCCAAACCTTGTCCTGACTGGTGCGTTGTTCTTCGTTTTCGGTGCGGCAAGCCGCTCGGTGATGGCGATTTACATCATGGCTGTTTGTCTCTTCGTGGGCTACGCTGCCAGCCAGACGCTGATCCAAAGCATGGACAATCGCTACATCGGGGCGCTCCTCGATCCGTTTGGCCTAGCAGCGATGCGTTACGATGCGCGTTACTGGACAGTTTTTGAGAAGAACACACGCCAGATAACCCTTGCAGGGTCACTTCTTATCAACCGCTCCATTTGGGTAGCAATCGCGGCAGCGCTGCTAGCCGGTGGCTACCGAACCTTTCAGTTCAAGTCATCCCGTGCCGGCCAAGCGAACAAAGCTGCTAAGGGTAAGTCCAAAACCACGACCAGCACGCCAATCATCGAGACCAGCCTGCCGGTCTATCCAACGCAGCCTTTGTCGTTTTTCGCATCGATGCTCAGTATCGCCCGAGCAACCTACAGCGACATCGTCAAGGGCGTGACCTACAAAATCATCATGGTCGCAGGTCTGATGTTGTTGACGATCAACATCTGGAATGCAGCCAAGACCTTTGATAATGCCATCCTCCCCGTGACGCGAATCATGGTCGAAACAGGCTTCACCAGCTTTATGCTGTTCTACGTCATCCTGATTACCTTCTATGCAGGTGAGC
>JAURHZ010000001.1 GCA_030833025.1 Armatimonadota bacterium | reverse complement strand
CACGGAAGGTTCGCATACGCTTGATCAGCTTGCTCCGTACTTGCCAACGCATATTGTTCCTAACATCACCCATGTTCCCGCACTTGTAACCGACTAGTTCCTTTGCGCAAGGATCTGCATCCGCGTGTCATCACATTCGCATTTGCGATTGGCTACTTCACGTTCTACCTTTGCCGCGTTGGCCTAAGTGTTGTTCGGCCGATTTGGCTTGGCGAGCTTGAAGCGGGTGGCGTATCGAACTCCGATGCGCTTCGGATGGTAGGGAATATCGTGTCATGCGGGATGCTAGCAGCAGGCGTTTGCAAACTAACCGTTGGTAAATGGATTGATAGAGAACGCCCAGCAAAACCATTCTTGATTGGCGGATTACTGGTCGCAGTCACAACCATTTGTGTTGCAAGTGGAGGCTATGTAAGCTGGTTTTTGGGGTCTGTAGCGCATCGTGCTGCACAGACACTTGGATGGCCTGCATTGTCCAAGTGGGTTGCTTCATCGGAATCTGTGGCCAATCGAAACCGTATTCTGGGATATTGTTCGATGAGCTGGATTCTTGGCGATGCAGCTGCAAGATTTTCCCACGGCGCGCTGATTAGCATCGGAATCCCGTGGCGGTGGAACTTTATCGCGGCAAGTGTGATCGTGTCCATTTGTATGGTCGCTCTTCTATCATTGTTGAGGAGGGTAAGAACCGAGCACGACTTCATCGATAACGTTGTAACCAACGATGCTGAACAGCCAAAAGCTTCTCCTTGGAGGCAGAAAGCCTTTTTCGGTGCGCTTGGTCTCAGTATCGCCCTAAGCCTTACGCGTGAAGCCCTGTTGGAGTGGATGCCAACTTACCTTGTAAGCACAAACCTTTTGAATGCGGGAGGTGCATCTGTTGTCAGCGCGATGATTCCACTTGGTGCCGCAGCTGGAACGCTGTATTTGGGAAAGGTTTACTACCGAATTCCAGATGTTAAGCGTCCGAGGGGGTTTACGATCTTTTTGTTCGTTGCCGCGGTTGCGCTGATTTCAATGCCACTTGTGGGGAACTCTCTCCTCCTGATGCTAACGTGGCTAGTGGTGATCGGAGTGACCTTAGGGGGAGCCTATGCAACGCTTCTTGGTGAAGTCGCGGTAAGCATTGGAGGACGAACAAACGTCGCATCCACCACCAGTGTCATCGATGGAGTCGGATCCGTTGCCGGAATCCTCGCTGGAAGGGGAATTGCCGAGCTTGTCGGTGCACAGGGGTGGGCATCGGTCTGGTACGGCCTCGGTGCCTTATGTTTGATGGCTGGGGCAGGTTGGGTTATCGCCGATAGAGATGTTTCATAGAGGCGTCCCAATATGGTGGGGTAAACGAAAAGGCCCCACGATGTCGCAGGGCCCAATCAAATCAGTAGTTAGAACAACGACTACGCTTCGTCGTCATCCTCGTCATCATCCTCATCGGTGTCGTCGTCGTCGATTTCTTCATCTTCGTCGTCTTCATCCGCATCAGGATAGTTGCCATCGGCATCAGGTGTGCCACGTCGCTCAGCACGTGCAGCCTTTTCAGCTGCTTGGCGTTCACGTTCGATGGTTGCCTTGCGGATGGCTTCACGGCTTGGCGCAAGGATCATAATCATTTGCTTGCCTTCGGTCAATGGTTCTCGCTCAAGGAGTCCCATGCCATCAGCGATGACTGCTTCCGTGATTTTTCGAAGGTTTTCGAGTGCAAATTCAGGGTGTGAAAGCTCACGTGACTTGAATCGAACCGTTACCTTGACCTTATCGCCACCACCCAAAAACTTGAGGATGTTTCGAATCTTGATGTTAAGGTCATGCGTATCGGTTACAGGTCGAAGCGTGATGGCCTTCATTTCCGATTGACGTTGCTTTTTCGCATTGTCACGGTCACGCTTGCCTTGCTCGTACTTGAACTTGCCGTAATCCATAATCCGGCAAACTGGCGGCACTGCATTCGCTGCAACCTCAATAAGGTCCAGTCCTCGCTCACGTGCGATGTCCAGTGCCTCACGGGGTGTCATAACACCCATTTGGTTGCCGTCTGCATCGACGACACGGATTTCACGCACACGAATGCGCTCATTGATGCGTGGACCTAAGTCACGTTCGCGGAAAAATCCGCGTGGATCACGGTTATTGATACGTTGCCTCCTGCGTCGGAAACCGGCTTATCCGGTACTGTGCAATGGGATTCTCACAATCCGACGACGTTGCATTCTACATTCCTAAGAGGAACCTAGTCAAGATTTCGGGATTTAACCAGCAGTTCTCCAGCGTTCAACGCTGTTTTCGAATTTTCCGAGGGCTCGAAGACGTTTTGCACGCTGATCTATTAGGTCATCCACAGACAGACCAGCCAGAACATCCAAGTGCTTGGTCACTACCTTTTCAAGGTTTTCAGCAGTTGTTGCGATATCAAGGTGTGCACCGCCAAGTGGCTCAGGAATAATTTCATCGATAAGCCCCAGCTCAAGAGCATCCTGAGCGGTGACACGCATCGCTTTGGCCGCATCCGCACCACGGGTTGCATCGCGGTAGAGAATCGATGCGCATCCTTCCGGCGCAATAACTGAGTAAAAGCTGTGTTCTAGCATCAGGACACGATCGGCAACTGCAAGCCCGAGCGCTCCACCTGACCCGCCTTCACCCACAACGACAGCAACGGTAGGCGTCTTCAATACGCTCATCTCGCGAAGATTTCGTGCGATGGCTTCGCTGATACCACGCTGCTCAGAGGGGACATTCGGGTCTGCGCCTGGCGTATCGATGAAGGTCAGGACTGGTCGGCTAAAGCGCTCGGCCATTTCCATTAGGCGAAGGGCCTTACGGTATCCTTCAGGCTTCATGTAGCCGAAGTTTCTGCGTTGGCGTTCCTTGAGATCGCGGCCCTTTTGTTGTCCTATCAGCATGAGGGAACGACCGGACATCCGGGCAAATCCACCAACGACTGCTCCATCATCGCCGAAGGCACGATCACCATGCAGCTCGAGGAAGTCATCACAGAGCGCCGCAACATAATCCAATGTGTATGGGCGGTCCTTGTGCCGTGCAAGGAGAACTTTGTCCCAAGCGGTCAGCTTGCGGAAGAACTTCTCAACGAGCTGTGCACGCTCCTTGGTGAGCTGCTTGGCTTCATTGGATGCTGCCGTATCGCCCTCACGAGAAGCGACAGATTTCAACTTCGCGATGTTTTTATCAAGTTCAACCAGGAAGGTTTCAAACTCGATGATGGTCATATCTTCCATGGTTTGTCCTACTTGGATGGCGACTGCATGAACAGCAGTGTGCGGGCGATGTACGACTGGATGTCACGTCGGTGTACGACTCGATCAATCATCCCGTGCTCGAGAGCAAATTCCGCCGTGCGGTAGTTCGCTGGAACTTTCTGGGTTTGCGCCTGCGCTGCCACCCGCTCACCTGAGAGCGCTACCGTTGCACCTGGCTCGGCAAAGATAACATCACCAAGCGATGCATAACTTGCAACAGCTCCACCAGTACTTGGGTGTGTTAGGACGACAATGTATGGGATGTTAGTTGCCCGTAGCTTTGCAACTGCATGGCTTGTCTTAGCCATTTGCATCAGGGAGACAAGCCCTTCTTGCATACGAGCGCCACCACTCGCGCAGAACGTGATCAGCGGTCGATTTTCTTCCAGAGCAATGTCAGTAGCTATAGCAAACTTTTCGCCGAAGACCGAGCCCATGGTGCCTGCAAGGCGTCCCCATTGAAAGTCAGAAATAGCGAGCACTACAGGACGTGAGCTAATCGATGCCCGGCCTGTGACAAGGCCATCGTTGCGCCCAGATTCATCCGCATGCCCGGTGGTGAGTTTTTGCGCATATCCGGGGAAGGCAAGCGGGTCCGTGGCAGAGATGTCGTTGCCAAATTCTTCAAAAGAATCCTCGTCGGCAAGCATGGCAATACGCTCATCGGCTGACAAGGGGTGGTGGTGACCACAGCGAGGGCACACTTTGTTGTCGCGCTCAAAATCCTTGGTGACCAGGATGGCATTACAGCCCGTACATTTTACAAATGCACCCTCTGGTACTTCAGGTGACTTACTACGTTTAAACCAGTCTGGCATACTTATTTCCCGTTCATCCTATCAAATCATACCGATGTTGGCTGTCGTTTCGCAGTGCGATGCAGGCCCGGTGATAAAATCGAGCACTCGGTAAGAGTGGGAATGCCTTCATGTCAATTAGTGAATTACGTCAAAAAATCGATGCCATCGATAACCAAATCCTAAGTCTTCTCTCCGATCGGGCCAAGCTGGCACAGGAGATCGGACTAGGGAAAACTCGCACTGCAGGGCAATTTTTTGCTCCTGAGCGCGAGGTTCAGATTTTTGACAGATTGCTTGCGAATAATCCTGGGCCTTTCTCCGGAGATGCAGTTAAGGCGATCTTCCGAGAAATTATTTCGGCAAGCCGAGCACTTGAAGCCTCCATGCGCATTGCTTACCTCGGCCCTGAAGGAACCTTCAGCCACCGTGCAGCGCGCGATAAATTCGGCAACAGCGCGGAGTTTATTCCCGTGCAGACCATCGGAGATGTCTTTGCAAAAGTCGAGCGAGGCGAGGCTGACTACGGAGTTGTCCCAGTCGAAAACAGCACAGAGGGAATTGTTCCTCTTACGCTAGACCTCTTTGCACAAGGTAAGGCGCGAATCTGTGCTGAGGTTTATGTTCAGGTATCGCATAACCTTGCGACGAAGTCCGAAGACATAACATCTGTAAAGCGCCTCTATGCGCACCCACAGGCATCCGCACAGTGTCGCAACTGGCTACGTGACAACTTGCAACGCATCGAACTCGTTGAGACGACATCCAACGCGCGCTCCGCACAGCTGGCGGCAGATGACATCGAATCCGCGTGTATCACAACCGATATTGCTGCCGAGATTCATGGACTAAACATTGTCGCTGCTCATATTGAAGACTCAGCACACAATCGAACGCGGTTTCTGGTAATCGGTGAAAACCAGCCACAACCAAGCGGGCGTGACAAGACGAGCATTTACTTCTCAGTCCAGCACCGTGCTGGCGCTCTCATGCGCGCGATGGCCGCACTTGATGCCCACGACATTAACCTCACGTTGATTGAGTCTAGGCCGACCAAGCAGCTTCCTTGGGAGTATGTTTTCTTCCTTGACTTTACGGGGCACATCAAAGAGGACAGAGTAAGGCGTGCATTGAAGCATTTAGAGGAACAGAGCATGTTTGTGACTGTCCTCGGCTCCTATCCAGAAGCCCATTAGAAAAGTCATCGGCCCCAGAAGGAGTATCCTCTGGGGCTATTTTTATGCCTTAATATGCTTCTGGGTAAGCTCGACGTAACGGATTGTCTGACCAGCCTTCGCGTAGCGTGAGTAAACCAGACCTAAGTTGCCACTTGGTAATCGAACCATGTTGGGATAGTGGAAAGACCATTCAGATCCGGCTGGAGCGGCTTCGATGGTCGTGGCAGATGTCCACGATTTACCCTCATCACGGCTACACCAAAATGCTAATGAATGGCGTCCATCCTCGGTATCATTTCCAACCAACACAATGGTTCCATCCACGTGCCGGTCAACTGCCACCGAAACACCCGGATTCGGCAGCGTCATCTCTGTCGCAAGCGACCAAGATTTACAGCCATCCACACTCTTGGCAGCTAAGATTCGCATTGGGCCCGGACCGTTGTTACGGTTATACGCCATCCAGCTGCCATCGCTCAGGCGCAACAAACTCGGCTGAACCGCAGCACGTCCAACAATCGGGCCACCAGCTGTGAACGTAGTTCCGCCGTCATTCGACATCGCTACCAATCCGACATCAAAGCCATCGTGGTAAAGCGGCAAGTGGAGCTGGTTCCCAACCCAAATCGGCGTACAGCGACCCATCCAACCGAGTCTGATGTTAATGCGTTTTTGGCTTCGTTCTTCCTGGATTGCGTAGTACTTGGGAAAAATGTCCGCTGGAGAAGCACCCGTATACACTGTTTTGAGCCCCGGCAAATACTGGCGCCGGAACGCATCCTCATCGGGTTTTAAATGCACGACCTGATCGCGACTCCACTCGATTCGGCAGCCTGAGCTTCCTTTGATCCGTCCGATGCGTTGCTTGAGCAGGGTGCTTTCCCAGTTGTTATCAAGCTGGGTGCCGTAATACAGCTGAATCTCACCATTAGGTGCCGTTGTAACGACTGGATTCGTGTCAGGGAATCCTGGCGTATCGGCGATAACGACTGGCTCGCACCACTTTCCGCTTCGGTCGCGCCGCGATGCCCAAATAGCAACATCATCCGCTGTCCGCTCTCCCGTGCCCCGGTAAAAGACAACCAAAAGCGTCTTATCGGGTAGCACCGTTACGCCGGCACTGTGGTTGTGTAACGGATGAAACGGAAAGATATCCTGTCCTTCCGTAGCGGCAAAACCCCTAGTCTGTGGCATGGATAAACCCGTTATAGACACCCATCCAGTACGGAAGGAGGAATGCGATTCCATCTTCTTCAGAACGGCCATCCCCGTTATGATCCGGCTCAAATGGAGACCCATTCCAGCGCATCACACGCTGCTCTTCAAGAGGAAGTGTCTTCGTTAGGAACTGCTCAGTACCCCGGCTTTGATGTGTCATGAGCTGAATATCATGCCGATGCGAGTTCTTGATGGTGTGGTTGACCAAGTCAAGGGGCCAGTGACCAAGGACATCTGTCAATGTGCCAGCAGCATCCGTATCGCCGGTCAGCGCCATAATATGAGCAATGTAGAACGGTGAGCGCTCGGCCTTAATCCCGCGGCTGCCCTTTGTCCCATCCCAGGCTGCCATCATATTCCGAATCCAAAGCTGCTTACGCCAAGGATCTGTCTCACAGAGAATCATCGGCATCCAAATCGTCATCGCCAGCTCATCATCCGAGTGGTTGACCTGATACCAAAGCGAGCCATCCCGGTAGAGAAGTGAGTTCAAGTCATAGTGATGCTTACGAATGAACTCTTCGCGGATTTCAAGGTACTTCTTATCGCCGGTGATCCGGTGTGCGATCGCGAGGTAGGTGATGTATTCCATCGAGTTTAGGCCACGCTCTTCAAACCATTGAAGCGAGCCATTAATAGATTCCGGATTCCACTCACCCCAGAGGGTACGCTTGCCGTGATGCCCGAACATCCGGTGGTTATGCGAAATCAAGTGATCCGTAACCCGCTTGACAACAGGTGCCATTTTCTTGCGGAGTGCAGGGTCATTCAGCACATAATCCACAACAAACCAAGCGTAGTAGTGGCCATCAATTTCATCCGACGATGTGTCGCCTTTACACCAAATGTTTGGATCCACCGGTGACTTGAACCAGATCTTGGTCGTTTCACCTTCAAGGCGTACGGTTTCTTCGGCATCCAAGCCTGTGACACCCGCCTGCCGCTCTGCTTCCGTCATGATTGCGCGTGCAGGAAAACCTGGGATACCCGTAAGGCGCTCGAGTTCAAGAATGGCATCGAGGTGGCGGACACACCGGCGTTTGTCTTCCGGGTTTCCTGTTGCAGCAGCTTTGAAGGCAAAGGCAGCGACAGCCAGCGCGGTCCAGAGACCATCATTGTCGGATGCCTCGGGAATCACACCACCGTTTGGATCACCTTGCTTCTTTAGTCCACATCCGGTGATGTAACCATTACGGTCATGACGTTGGAGCGTTATCTTCTCAAAGTGGTCTGCGAGTACGGAAAGGGCGACCTGATCCTGCCAGAGGGTAGATGTCCCCTTAGGTGTATGGACAATCACTTTGCCATCAGCTGTTTCGGTAAGACCGGTTACCTTGTTGTTAATCAACCACCGCTTGCCCCAGAAGTAGTTGAAGCGACCGTTACAGTGCCTCCAAACGCCTTCCTCGGTACCTCCCCAAATCGCTCCATCCCTGCCAACGAGCACACAGGTCATGTCCACCCGCGGGACGCCATCGGCTCCGGTAAGGGGATGCCAGTAATCACCGCGAACAAGAACTGGCCCGGTTGTCGTTGCTAAAACATAGCCGCCATCGTTTAAGCGGACGCCATCCACGATACGCATGTCGGCATCGAGGATAGGTGCGTTAAATATAGGTCGGACGGGAGGCGATGGGAGGTCGATGCGCTTCGGCTGCTGAGGTGGGGGAGTAGATGCAGAAGCGTCAACCGTGTGCTTGGTTTTCCACACGAGATGCATGGGGCTTAGTTCACCAGAGCGAACGGGATGTCCTGTAGAATCATTCAACTAGTTTTGTGAGGTGTCACTATGCCAGGAATGCGGTCGTCGATGGTGATGATGGCGGTTTCGGCGTTTCCGTTTGCTGTGGGATTACTCGTGCCAGCCAAAGCAGATCAGCCCCCTTCGAGCAACGCACGTAAGGTCATCGGAAGCTCGTGCATTTCCTGTCATGGAAAGACGAACCCTGCTGGCAACATCGACCTTTCAAGTGACACCGGCATTCAGCGTGCCGTAAGCAGCGGGCGCCTTGAACGCGTTCTCAATGCTGGCTCGATGCCCCCAAGTCGGCGGTTGACGAAGACTGAAGATGCAAGCTTGCGAGCACTTCTCCCTGCGAAATCAGCCGCACCCGCGCTCTGGTCACTCAGACCCGTATCCAACCCGCCTGTTCCGAAAGTTTCGGGTATCAAACACCCTATCGATGCCTTTATCGCTAAGTCGTTAAAAGCAAAGGGAATCACCGCGAATCCGCCAGCAACAAAGATCGCGTGGTTACGCCGTATAACAGTGGACTTGACCGGCATCCCCCCAACTGTGGGTGAGACAGCCGCCTATTTGGCCGATTCTACTGCTACGTCCCGTCAAAATGTCATTGACCGCTTACTTGCATCGCCTGCATACGGAGAGCGGATGGCGAGGCTGTGGCTAGATGTCGCCCGTTTTGGGGAATCCCATGGGTACGAACAAAACCACATCCGGCCCAATGCATGGCCGTATCGCGACTATGTTATTCGCTCCTTCAATGCCGACAAGCCCTACTCTGAGTTTATTCAAGAGCAGCTTGCCGGAGATATTCTGGGTAAAGGGAATCCGGATATCCTTCCCGCCACGGGGTTCCTCGTCGCTGGAATCCACGATACGGTGCCTAGCCAAGTTGAAGAAGCTACCCGTCAGCAGCGGGCAAATGACTTAGAGGACATCGTTGCAACGGTTGGCGCATCGGTGATGGGCTTTACTATTGGCTGTGCCCGTTGCCACGACCATAAGTTTGACCCAATATCTCAGCGCGACTTCTATGCGCTGGAGGCACTGTTCTCTGGCGTCAATCATGGCGAAACAGACCTCCCGAGGCCCGGTAAGTCACTTCCAAAGCCATCAAGGGATTGGCTTGCACAGACCGTCAACGTCCACAACCAAGTACAGCAGCTGCGATTTACGGGACGTGTCAAATCCCAAGGCGGTTCCGGGCCGCCCGGCACTCAATAGCCAGTGGAATGAGGAGACATTCCGCGAGCGTGAGGTCAAAAGTGTTCGTTTTGATGTCCTTGCGACAAACGATAGCCAAGAACCTTGTATCGATGAGCTCCAAGTGTTTTCGCAGGACACAAACATTGCACTTGCAATCGATGGAGTAATTGCACAGCCGGACTCGACTCTTGCAGGCTATACAGATCACAAAGCCAGCCACATAAATGATGGACGCTTTGGTAACCCATATAGCTGGATCTCAGCAACGAAGGGGCGTGGCAGCATCACGCTGACCTTTCCTAAGCTGACAAAGGTAAATCGTGTGGTGTGGAGCCGGGATGCTGGCCTAGTCCCACGTTTTGATGACCGGGTCCCAACTGCCTATGTTATTAGTGTTTCAACCGATGGCAATACGTGGGAGACGGTAGCAACCCAGGCGGGACGATTGCCCGGAGTGACGTATGTGCATCCCGATGAGATTCGGAAGAATCTAGACACAAAGGCTAAAAATGCACTCGATGTTGCAGAAGCTTCTTGGAAGGCATTGTTACAAAAAGATCCTGTGCAGACGAGCCCATCGTCTGCTTACACCGGGCGTTTTACGGAACCAGAGCCCACGTTTTTGTTGACCCGCGGGGATGTGATGCAGCGAAAGGAAGTCGTTGCGCCGGCCGCACCAAAAATCATGGAGTATGCAGGGGGTACGTGTGGCCTCGAGCAAGCCGCTGAGGCAGACCGGCGCCTTGCATTTGCCAAATGGCTGACCAATGGAAAACATCCAACCGTCGCGCGAGTAATCGTTAACCGCATTTGGCAACAACACTTTGGTCGCGGGCTGGTGGCTGGTCCAAGTGACTTTGGAAATATGGGAGGCGAACCAAGCCACCCTGAGCTGCTTGATCACCTCGCAACATGGTTTGTGAACAACGGCTGGTCGATCAAGAAGCTACATCGCTACATCCTCAGCACGGATGCCTATGCCCGCTCAAGTTTTGCTAGCCCGGTAGCGATGCGCAAGGATGCTTGCAATGTTCTACTTTGGCGGATGCCAGTGCGACGCATGGAAGCTGAAATGGTCCGCGATGCCATACTGTCAACATGTGGAAACCTCGATAAGGCAATGTACGGACCGGGGTATCGCCTCTTTGGCTACGATGTAGTAAACGTAGCACGCTTTACAGACCTTGAGCTTCCGGGTAAGGACACTTGGCGTCGTGGAATCTATAGCATCGCAGCCCGCGGTGTCCGAGATGGCTTTCTTGGCGCATTTGATTGTCCTGAGTCATCGGTGCGGACACCAAAACGTGATGCGACGACAACCGCATTACAAGCGCTTGCGCTCTGGAACGGTAAGTTTGTAAACGAACAGGCGAGCATCTTGGGTGAAAAGGCAACTGGAGCCGTCGATGTCTTCAAGCGCTTGATGGGCCGGGGACCGGATGCGGTTGAGACATCCGTCATCCAAAGTATTCACAAGTCAGGCGGAAATGTTGCCGTTGCTCGCGTGCTCCTTAACAGCAGTGCATTTATCTCGTATTAGGAAGAAAACATGTCAAATCCATTTGGTTCGATGATCCACGGGACGCCGGCGATGGCATTGGCATCGCTATTCATGCGAGATGCTGGAAAACAGGGGAAACAACCGGCTCGCGTGAAGCGGGTGCTCCAAATAGTCTGCCCGGGTGCTGCATCGCATATCGATCTCTGGGACTATAAGCCCGAGCTCTTCAAACGTAGCGGTGAGGAGATGCCCGGGCTCACTGGAGTCAAGTCGTTTCAGGGCGGCAATGGTCGTATCATGCGCCCGCCGTGGGAATTCCGCCCAGCGGGTAGGTCCGGCAAAATGCTCTCATCGATGCTGCCGAATCTCTCCCGCCACGCAGATGACATGGCGTTCATCCACAGTATGACGGCGAGGTCATCGACCCACGGGCCAGGCTTGCTGCAAATCAATACCGGCTTTGTCCTCGATGGATTTCCAAGCATGGGGGCGTGGTTGTCGATGGCGATGGGAAATCTGACCGACAATCTCCCGACATATGTGTCCATCCCCGATGTCCGCGGTCTCCCACCAAATGGACCCGCAAACTGGGGCTCAGGTTTTCTTCCTGCAGCATTCCAGGGAACTGCATTCAATGCCGAAAAACCGCTGGCGAATATGGGTTCAGGCAAGGCTAGCGCATCCGATGCTCGACTTCGCCGTGAGCTAGAGCGCTTGGACCAACATTTCAATGCATCTCTTGGCGGTGACTCTGATGTCGCAGCGCGGATGAAATCTTATGCGCTCGCAGCGAAAATGCAGCTTGCCGCGCCAGAAGCGACCGATTTACGCAAGGAAACACAAGCGACTCATGCGCTGTATGGGACGACATCGTCTAATCCACTGGAAGCGGCCTACGCGCGCAACGCATTGCTCTCACGAAGGCTCCTCGAGCGTGGTGTACGCTTTGTTCAGCTTTATTGCGGGGCATGTGCTAGCGGAGTGGATGGCCTCCTTAACTGGGATGCGCACAAAACGCTCAAGGCTGATTATGAGCGTCATGTACCCATTTTGGATCGTCCAACGGCAGGTTTGCTGGCAGACATGAAGAGCCGTGGCCTCCTCGATGACACACTGGTCCTCTGGACAACCGAATTTGGGAGGATGCCAACGCATCAAGTCGGTGCCGCTGGGCGCGACCATAACCCGGATGCATTCACAGTCTGGATGATGGGCGCCGGCGTCAAGGGTGGGGCATCCTATGGCGCGACCGACGAATTAGGTCACAAGTCGGTATCAGATGTCGCAACGGTCTACGATTTTCACGCTACCGTTCTGGCACTTTGCGGTATCGATCACACCAAGCTGACGTACTATCACAATGGTGCGCAGCGCCGCCTCACCGATGTTCATGGCCATGTCATCCGTCAGGTAATGCAGTCGTAGTCATTGGTATGTCAAGGAATACGCGTTCTCAACGTAGAAATCTGTCATCCTAATCCGTTACAAGTAGAGGTTGTGAAACACCATGTCACCATCCAGCCGTCGCGAGTTTCTCTCTGATTCATTCTTTTTGGCAGCGCTGACTGCAGCATCCGTAGCAATTCCATCCCAGGCGATTGCAAGAACCTCAAAAGGTAAACCAACTGCGGACAAGCTGCGTATTGGTGTCATCGGTCTGAATGGCCGTGGCAAGGCGCACATCGATGGGTATCTGTCCAACCCGAATGCAGACGTTGTAGCGATTTGTGATGTCGACCTGCGTACAGCTGAGAAGTCCGCCGCCGCAGTTGCCACTAAGACCGGAAAGAAACCAAAGGTTTATCAGGATCTGCGGAAGCTTTATGAAGACAAGGAAGTTGATGCTGTATCTGCAGCCCTTCCGATTCACTGGCATTCACTAGCGGGAATCTGGGCAATGCAAGCGGGCAAGGATGCCTATATCGAGAAGCCAGTCAGCCACAATGTTAGCGAAGGCCGACGCCTTTCGGAAGCAATGGCCCGCTACAACAAAATCTGCCAAACGGGTACCCAAAGCCGTTCACATAAGGCCATCAAGGATGCCATCGCGTACATCCACGGCGGAAAAATCGGCAAGGTAGAAGTGTCACGTGGACTTTGTTATAAGCCTAGAAAGTCCATCGGAATGTTTGCAGATGCAGCAGCGCCAGCCGAAGTCGATTACGACATGTGGCTCGGCCCAGCGCCGAAGCGGGCGTATAACACTAACCGCTACCTCTACAACTGGCATTGGCACTGGGACTACGGTGCCGGCGACCTTGGTAACCAAGGTATCCACCAAATGGACATCGCACGCTGGGCGCTTGGTAAGTCGACCTTGCCTACCAAGGTTCACACCGTTGGAGGACGCTTTGGCTATTCGGATCAGGGCGAGACCCCAAACACAGTCGTCTCGACGTTTGAGTACGGCGACCAAACCTTGGTCTTTGAAGTACGCGGTCTAGATACACCTGAATACACCGGTGTCGCCATCGGGAACATTGTCTACGGCACAGAAGGCTATGTTGTTTTCTCAAGCAACTATGCGCTCGCGCTGGCATTCGATAAGGCTGGGAATCAAGTCCAGAAGTTCAGTGGCGGTGGCGACCACTTCGGAAACTTTGTCAAGGCCGTCAGGAATCGTAATGCAGGCGACCTGAATGCACCGATTGTCGAGGGGCACCTCTCGAGTGCACTTTGCCACCTTGGAAACATTTCGTATCGCCTCGGTGAGCCTGCGGTTCCAGCCAAGGAGCTAACCGGATTGCTGGCCAGCAACAAGCATGGTGCTGAAGCCGTCGTTCGCTACCGTGAGCACCTGAAGGCGAACAACGTTGATACAGCCAATGCAATGGGGCGTCTTGGACGAGTAATCAACATCGATCCGAAGAAGGAAGGCATCGTAGGGGATGCCGAAGCAGCAACCATGCTGACACGGCCGTATCGAACAGGCTATGCTGTTCCTTCCAAAATATAGGTGACCGTCATGACAAAGCTTGCTGTTAGCCTCTCAACAGTGATGGCCCTCGTGGCGACAGCACAGGCACAAAATGTGCCTGTGCGCGTTACCGCCGATGCCCCCGTAACTGCCCCGTACCCCGTCTCCATCGTCGTTACCAAAGCGGCGCTGAAGAAACTCCCAAAGGCACCAAAGGGTACGCAGGGTATCCCCGCACAGTTCGATGCCATCGGCAAGGACAAGGTTAGAGTAACCTTTCTCGTCAACAACCTCGGAGCCGGTGAGTCAAAAGTCTTTGTAGCCACACCTGCAACAAATACCAGTCATCCCGACTTAAGCGTCACGCTTAGTGGCGCCGATGCCGAAGTCAAGCGGGGAGATAGCCTCATCGCCCGCTACGATGTCTCGACCGGTCCAACCAAGCCGTATCTGTATCCGATAATTCCTTTCGGCGATGACATACACATGACACGCCGCTGGCCAGTTGAAAAAGGCACAGATGAAGCGGAAGACCATCCACACCACCGCGGATTGTGGTTTACCCACGGGGATGTCAATGGCATTGACTTTTGGACCGAAGCAGGGGATGAAAAACATCGCATCGGAAAGACGGTGCACACAAATTTCCCACTTCTTGCCGGTGGTCCAATCCAAGCACAGCTGACAAGCACGACAGATTGGAATGACCCCGAAGGCAAGACTATCGCCAAAGACACGCGCTCGATGACGTTCACGCCGGTTGGGACCGGGATGTTCCTTGACTTTTCCATTACGGTCACACCAACCACCGTTGACCTTAAGTGGGGGGATACAAAGGAAGGTACATTCGCCATTCGCGTGCCTGAAGCCATCAAAGGTGACAAAACTGGCACGATGATAAACGCAGAGGGATTAAAGCAGGGTGCGCTCTGGGGGAAGCCAAGTGCTTGGGTTGACAACTCCGGAACCATTGGCGGCAAAACTGTTGGCGTTGCAATATTCGACAGCCCCTCAAATCCGCGCTACCCAACAACATGGCATGCACGAACGTATGGACTATTTGCTGTAAACCCATTCGGGCTACATGACTTCGATGCATCCAAGAAGAACGACAAAACTGCTGGCCAGCTGATCACGCCAAAAGGTAAATCAGTCACCTTCGGCTATCGGGTTTACTTCCATACAGGTGATGCGTCACAGGCAAATATAGATGCCGTTGCAAAAACCTACGCAAAACCACCAAAGGTTACACTCGCACAATGATGACTAACGCTACGCCACAACCTTGGTGGAAGGGCGTCCCGCGCTACGCCTGGATTGTTCTGATCATTTCAAGCCTCGGGTGGCTGTTCGACACAATGGACCAGAACCTGTTTAACATGGTTCGGCAGCCATCGATGATGGCTCTCCTTGGCCCGGATGCAACCAAAGAGGAAGCAACAAAGCTCGGTGGCTACATGACATCCACCTTTCTCATTGGGTGGGCTGTCGGAGGCTTCTTATTCGGCGCCATCGGCGACAGGTTCGGTCGTGCCAAAACAATGGCCGCAACCATCTTGATTTACGCCGTATTCACTGGTCTCAATGGATTCGTTACGAACCCATTTCAGTATGGTGTTTGCCGCTTCATGACAGCACTCGGTGTTGGCGGTGAATTCGCAGCTGGTGCTGCACTTGTAGCTGAAGTGTTTCCGTCCCGCTCGCGTGCGATGGCTCTCGGGGTCCTTCAGGCGCTGTCAGCCGTCGGAAATGCGATGGCTGCGGTCATCACGCTCTTCCTAAGCAATATTGGACCAGACTACTGGCGAACTGCTTTCTTTGTCGGGGCATTTCCTGCGGTTCTCGTTTTTGTTATCCGACGCGTAGTCAAAGAACCTGAAACTTGGTCCGCATCCAAAGAGAAATCTGAACGTGAGGGACTTTCAACCGGCTCGATTTTGGGACTCTTCAAAGATCCAACCCTCCGCCGCAACACTATCGCAGGCACACTCCTCGCCATCGCAGGCGTTGGGGCACTCTGGGGTATTGGCTTCTGGCTGATGGATCTCGTTGGTTTCGTAAGCCCGCTTAAAGGTAAGGAGTTGGCACACTTTAAGGCCTATCTCTCGATGACACAGCAGGCCGGTGCATTTATTGGAATGCTTGCCTTTACGGCGATTAGTGAACGTGTTGGCCGGCGCCCAGCACTTGTTGGCGCATTCATACTTGCATTTTTTGCCGTACAAGGGACTTTCCGTTTCCTCGATGGAACATCAACATCCTATATCTGGGCGTTCATTCTTGGACTGTTCACGCTGGCACCGTTTGCGGCGTATGCCGTGTACTTCCCTGAATTGTTTCCAACAAGGCTCCGAGCAACAGGAATCGGGTTTTGCTATAACTGCGCACGCATCGTCGCTGCTGGCGCACCACTCGTTCTTGGGCAGCTGGCCAAGACGCTAGACACCGGCGTTCCCGGGAGTGGGTTCCGTGCAGCTGCAGGCGTAGTGGCGTTTATCTACGTCGTTGGACTCGTTGGCATTGCAATCGCACCAGAGACACGCGGAAAGCCACTCCCTGAATGAGACTCCACGGTTTCTCGATTTGTAATGAGACCTGGGGGCGTGATGCTGGGTCCCTTGAAAACTGGCCACGGGTTTGCGCCGAAGCGCAATCAGCAGGGTATACGGGAATCGAGCTTGCCCCTTTCACGTTTGCGGATGACTGCCGGGATATCAGTGGATCAACACGACGCTGGATTACCACCGTTGCTCGTGATCACGGACTTTTCATCACCGGGCTGCATTGGCTGCTTGTTTCGCCTCCAGGGCTACACATCCATACGACTGACACTGTACTTCGCGACGATACAACAAGTTATCTAAAGGCGCTGGCAGACCTTGCCGTAGATGTTGGAGCTCCCGTGATGGTGCTCGGGTCCCCGAAGGCTCGAACACTTGAAGGGGGAGATCTCGTCGGGGCTACCCAGCGAACGCAGGAGACATTGCTGCACGTTGCAAATTACCTGCAGGGGACCGCTGTAAGGCTCTGCCCTGAGGCACTGCCAGGACCTGAGGCAGACTTTATCATTACTCAGGAGGATGCCTATTCGCTGGTCAAGGCGTGTGCACATCCGAATATCGGCATGATGCTCGATGTGAAGTCGATGTGCTCCGAGACGATTGGACTAGCGGGACTCATCACCAAGTACGGGGATGTCTGTTGTCATCTCCATGCAAATGATGCCAACCGCCGTGGGCCCGGTGATGGCAACACAGACTTCACGGCTATTGCAGCTGCGCTTTCAGCTACTGATTTTGATGGATGGGTAAGCATAGAAGTGTTTGACTACACGCCGGATGCATTGACCATTGCGCAGAACAGCATATTCCACTTGAAGCAGTGCTTCGGACTTGTGTGATCAGACGACCAACTGGGGGGTGTTCGATGGATAAGCCACGTGACCTGGATACGTTTCATCTCTTTGCTAAACCTGAACGCAAACACGAATGGGAGACGCGTGCAGCCGCGCTTCGCACCCGCATCCAGCTAGCTTGTGGGTTACTTACAGATCGCCGTAAATGCCCACTAGATCCCATCACTACGTCTACATTTGAATCGGATGGTATCCGCATTGAGAATGTCGCCATTCAGACACTAAGTGGCTTCTGGCTCTGTGGAAATGTTTATCGCCCTTTGTCGGGAGGTCCATTTCCAGCCATCGTAAATCCCCATGGACACTGGGCGGATGGGCGTCGGACTCGCGAGGCCGATGTCCCGCGTAATCCTAAAGGCGAGCGCCTTGCTGCTGGAAGAGCTGATCTGGTCCAGCTCGCGGTGTCCCTCGCTCGACAAGGCTTTCTGGTGTTTGCTTACGACATGGTGGGTTACAACGACACCTTGCAGGCTGGTCACGGTATGGCGGGGACGACGACGGACTGGATGTGGGGTGTAAATCTGCTCGGTCTACAGACGTGGAATAGTATCCGTACGTTGGATTACCTCGAGAGCCGACCGGATGTCGACCGGAAGCGGATTGGTGTGACAGGGGCATCAGGCGGAGGTACGCAGGCATTCATTCTGGCCGCAATTGATAAGAGAGTACAGTGCTCCGTGCCGGTCAATATGGTCTCAACCACGATGCAAGGTGGCTGTCTCTGCGAGAATGCTCCTGGCCTGCGAGTAGACACAGACAATGTGGAATTCGCTGCGTTATTTGCTCCAAAGCCTCAGTTTTTGATTTCCTGTCTAGGTGACTGGTCCAAGACCACGCCAACGGTTGAGGGGCCAGCAATTCGGAATGTTTATCAGCTCTACGGTGCTACAGAATCCATCTCATGGGACCAGTTCCCGTACGGTCACAACTACAACCGGGAAAGCCGCGAAGCGATGACGAAGTGGATGTGCCGCTGGCTTCAAAGACGACCCGACGCCGATGTAACGGAGCATCCAACTACGCTGAATCCCGAGCGCCTGCGTGTCTTTCCTTCAAAGCGAAATGTAGGACTTCAGAGCGAAAAGGCGGTTGTCGCTGCGCTCCATGCACAGGCATCGAGCGAACGAAAGCGTTTCATCGCGCGAGGAATACGCGGGTCACGAAAATGGAGTGACGATGCAATCCGTTGGCTACAGACATCGCTTGCCGTCGTTCCCCCAAGTGTGCTCCAGTCAACTACCGGTGGGGATGCCATTATTGCAGTCGGAAGGGAAGCCCTGCACGCTGCGCGCGCAGCGGTAAAAGCCGGGTCTAGTGTGATAGATATCGATATCTCTTCCATCGGATCGGGAATTGATCACTGGAAGAGCTATCACTCAACTTACAACCGTCCTGTGATTGGGCAGAAAGTCGCCGCCATCATTGATGCGTGGGCAAAGGCGCAAGCAACCCATGTACGGGTGAGTTTCGTTGGACTAGGCGACGATGCGCCTCTCGTCGTCCTTGCCGCAGCGCTCCTTGGAGGCAAGCTTACTGGGAAGGTCTATGCCGATTTTCAGAGCATCGACACGGACAGCGATGCGTATTGGGCATCCGATCGCTATGCACCTGGACTTAGGGCCATCGGCGATGTCCACACGGCCGCATTGTTGCTACGAGACAATGGTTCACAGCTGTTTGGTGTACGCGATGTGCGTAGCTGGACAGGTTGTGACCAAATCGTAACCAACAAGCCATTTGACATTGGGTTACTGACTCCGTTGGCGAGAACGTAGTAACCACCTAAAAATGAACCCCTGATGTTCAGTTTCATCAGGGGCGATATTGTTACTTTCCGCGTGTTCCGCTGCGTCGCATTTGCGAGGCACCGCCAGCGGGTGCGCTTCCTTTTCCAGCGGCGCCAGCGCCTGTACCTTGCTGGGCAGCACCAACAGGCTTGATACCGTTGGATGCATTACGGTATTGCTCAAGGAGGCGCGCTGCCTCTCCTGAGAGTGCCGGTTTTTTCTTTTGTGTGGCCATTTTAAACCTCCGCTGTATTGTACCCCGGTCCACTAGACTGGTTTCAACGTCCCTTGTGGCGTCCGACCAATCGCACCTTTCAATTCGAGAATTGTTACCAATGCGTTAGTTTCGGACAAGGGAAATGGAGATGTATCACCGAGGACACCTGGATGGATTCCATCTAGAGGGATGCATTGCATAAGCCGCTGTTCTGCATCTGTCAGCGCCAATCTAGCCTGTACAATCCGTTGCTCCGAAATGTAACCAGTATCGAACAAGCCGGGATTTTCTGGTAAGAGCTGCCGAGGATGCACAACTAACGTGGCTCCATCACGAATCAGCTCATGACCACCTTCGTTGTTTCCATCATCCAATGGGCCTGGAATCACACATGTGTCACGTCCAAAGGTTCCTGCAAACGATGCCGTGATGAGCGCGCCAGACTTGATACCTGCCTCTACGACGAGTGTCAGCTGGGACATCGCAGCGATAATCCGATTCCGTTCTGGAAACTTCCATGCTTTACTCAAGCTAGATGGTGCGTATTCGCTTAGGAGGAGACCTCCGCAGGCAACAATGTCATCGAAGAGATCAACATTCTTTGCCGGATAATCCCGAAGTAATCCAGTTCCCATGATGGCAACGGTAGGGACGTGGGAATCTACTGCGACTCGGTGGGAAAAGGTATCAATTCCCTCAGCGCCTCCGCTTACGATTACTATGCCTCGTTCGACCAGGTACTTTGCAAAGACTTGTGTTTGCCGTTCAGCATAGTGGCTGGCATTGCGTGTTCCGACGATGGCAATACATTGCCTAGATGCGGCCTTAATGTCTCCCCGGGCAAACATAAAGGCTGGCATTAGGGGTGTATTACGAATCAGATGTGGACGTTCATCGATGGTCGTCCAAGTTATATAGATGCCCTTTAGTTTGCAGGACTCGAGTTCACGATCTGTTACAGGCTTCACCCAACTCTCCTCAAGACGTGTCCGTTGCAAGTGTGTCATGTGGCCTATGGGTAGGTCTTGAAAGTTTGCAGTGCTGTGGAGAGCTGGCAGTAGGGATGAGACGAGTGCTGGTGGAAGTTCTGCTCTACTGATACGAATAAAGTTGGCGAAGGCGGTGGGATTGTCATCAACAGTAAGATTCATTCTCTGGCTCCAAATACGAAAAAGGCGGGCTCCCGCTAGGGAGTCCGCCTTTTTGACTTGATTAGAATACGTTACTGCAGGTGATTAGTTCCCGCGGCGACGGCCAGGGAATCCAGAACCTCCGCCGATTGGCCGGCCAGGGCCAGCACCAGTGGAGCCTGGTGTTGCACTTGGACGATTTCCAGTCTTTCCACCCGTAGCATTCGCGGCTCCAGGCTTCAAGTCTGTCTTCTTTGGAGCAACAGGTGCCGACTTAGCAGTTGGAGCAAGGTTGTTATCTACAACAAATGACCAAGCTGATACAGTCTCATTCCCTGCGTAATCTGTAACTGAGAAGGAGATTGAATGGCGTCCGTTTGATAACGGTGGATCGACCATCTTACCCGTGGACTGCGTCTGGAAATAAGCCCAGCCCTTCAACGCATCGTAGCCAACTTCAATCTGTTTGCCATCAAGCGTTGCTTTCAGCGTATCGACATTAACTCCACTGCCGAAGTCAGCAAACTTTACTGCTGCCGTAAACGGTGGGCGACCGCTGATACTCGAACCTGTACGTGGGAACTGGTCGGTAGAAACCGGTCCGGTCGTATCAGGAGCATCTGGTCGGAATGCAGACAAGGTGCCGTCATTTGAAACAACGAGCAGGGTGCCATCAGCGATTGTCAGAGGTGCAACCACCGTGACATCCTTCGAAACTGCTGCCTGTGTGGCTGCTACATCTTGGCCTTGGAAGTTGCTTGCAGTGACCGCTGGGCGGTTGCTGCTCGCTTCCATCCGATAGTTCCACTTCACTGCGCCAGATTCACGATCAACGGCTGTCAATGTTCCACGGCTACCAGCAGCATAGATGAAGTTACCAGCAACTACAGGAGCTGAGGAAATCGTATTTGGAATGCGTGCTGGACCATCCCATTCGCCACGGCCATTTGAAGCCTTGACAGCATACAGACGTGCTCCAGAGCCTTGATCATCTCGGCATGCGACATAGACGGTGCCATCAACGGACACAGGCGCACCCATGATGTCTTCAGGTAGCTCAGTCGCCCAGCGGAGCGCACCGCTTGCAGGGAGGATTGCAAACAACCGTCGGCCAGACGGGATGTACAAACTACCATCACCGTAAGTCAACGTATTTGGATTCGCACCGTAAGGAAGGCGGTACTTCCATTTTGGGATACCCGTTGCACGCTTTACACCGTGCAGAGTGTTATCGGCAGACTGCACGATAACCATCGTGTCGGCAATCAGTGGTGCCGAGTTGACTGCATCACCGGCATCGTAGTTCTTGCGCCAACCTGGAGCAATTTCACCCGTTTCAGGGTTTAGAGCGTAAAAGGTTCCGCTGTTTGAACCAAAGTAGAGGATGTTATCCGCTAGGATGGCGCTTGAGTTGACCGGACGGCCAGTATTGAACTTAATGACTTCCTGCCCAGTGACGGCATCGATGACGTACATCGCGCCATCAGATGAACCTACATAGACCTTGCCATTCGCAATTGTAGGTGTTGCAGAAAAGACATGGCTTTGTGGAAGGCCATTTTCACCTTGTGGGAAGGACCAGCGCTTTGCACCCGTTTCGACATCCAATGCATACAAGAATCCACCTTGGGTTCCATTACCCTTGGTGACAAAGTAAGCAGTTTTGCCAGAAACGACCGCTGCGCTGGAGTTAGCATTTTGATAGCCACCCGTGAAGCGCCAGAGCAGCGCAAGGGGAGGGGCTACCGTCTCGGATGAGACACCGGTACGCTGTGCATTACCACGGAGTTCAGGCCAGTCAGACGCAACTGCAGCCGAAACGCAGCCTAGCGCGGTCGCAGCCACTGTGCCGCCACAAACCAACTGTGCCCATCGATGGGAGATCGCCATATTGGATACCTTCACGCGTTGTTGGGGCGTCACACTGTGCGCCCGGACGATGCTTGGGGCAAGTATACGATGGTACTGCCAACAAGGTCAAGCGCCTATATAGCAATACACCGTTATACATGATGCATCAATCCACTTATTTCCCGCTATTTCGTAACTACCGGATGCTTAATTTCTATGCACAACGCTCTGCGAGGGCCTTTGCCGTTGCATCTACGTTGTTCTGCATCGTCTTCAAAATGATTGCTTTAATCAGTGGCCCAACCAATGGAATCTCGAGCTGATAGTCGATTTGACAGTCGAATCGCGTTGTGTTTGCATCCACTGCTGTAAATGTCCAAATCCCCTCGAACTGGTCATAATCACCCTTCAGCTGCCTAAAGGTACATGTTCCTGCATCCAAATCCCAAATGTCTTCTTCTGTCCACTTGACCTTGGCGCCAAACTTTGGGACGATTCCGACCCAGTCACTCACAACGCGAAGGCCATCGTCAGATCGCTCTAAAACGGTAACCGACGAAACATCTTCCATAAATTCCGGAAACGCCTCGTTGTTTTGCGCGACGGCAAGTACTTTGTCCCGGGATGCCGGGATTATCGCCGAACTCTCTACTCTTGGCATACTGTGTTCCTGCCTTTCACTAACAATGCTGCCTTACTGCTGAACGCGGCCCCAGTGCCGCTCCAAAAAGCCTGCGTAGATTTGCATCCGCTGACGCTGACTAATGTCTCCACCAAGTCCATGGCCACCCGTGGGGTCCAGAACAAGCTCAACCAATGCCCCCTTGTCAGCCTTAAGAAGCTCTCGATACACCTTGATCGTGTCCTGCGCAAGCACATTTGTATCCTCAAGCCCGTGCAACAACATCAGTGGGGACTTCAAGTTTTTGGCCAGCTTAGTCAAACTATATTGGTCGAGCTCTTCGGCCTTTTTGTTTGCACCAATCACTCCACCCACATACCAGTTGTTGTAGTTCTGCCATTCCGTTGGACCCGCACCCGCAATACCCAGGTTAAATGTCTCGGGAGCCGTGTAAAGACACATCTGGGTCTGGAAGCCACCAAAACTCCAACCGTGGATGCCAACTTTTTTCGCATCGATGGCATATTTACCTTGCAGATACTTCACGCCATCCACAAGGTCTTCAACCTGCGGTACACCTGGTTGCTCATAGTTCGCCTTGCCAAACACACCGCCATGTCCGCTGGTACCCCGCGGGTCAATAGTGGCATAAGCATAGCCAAGGGTTTCTGTTACATAAATGCCAAAGCGGTCCGTTTGGCCATCCGTGACCTGATGATCTTCGCCCAGCGGCCCGCCGTACACATACACCAACAATGGCAGCTGGGTCCCTGGCTTAGTGTTCTTTGGCAACATCAGCGTTCCGTGCACCGGTAAACCATGGCGGTTTGTGTACGTAAATCGCGATGTTGGAACACGCTGGTATACGCCTGCAGCTTCTTTGGAGTGGCTACTGGTCAATCGCTTTTCACGCGTTCCACTGCTAGAAACAACCAGTTCTGGAAGCTGGACCCAGCTGCCATGGATAGCCGCGTACTGAGAACCATCCGCTGAAACCACTACGTTGCGGTGGCGGCCATCTTCGCTTGTCCAGCGCTGCAGCTCCCCAGATGCCAACGGCACCCGATAAAGGTCCATGCGGGCAGCATCTTCTTTGGATGACCGAACGATCAGCGTAGCGCCATCCTTGGTGTACTGAAGTGGATAGACTTCAAAGTCACCCTTGGTCAGCTGGGTCGCACCTTCGCGCTCAGGGTCGATAAGCCACGCGTGGCGGAAGCCGCTCTTTTCAAGCATCACACAAATCTGCTTGCCGTCTGGAGAGAAGAATGGGTCTGACAAACTAGGTGAGCGATGTTCTCCATTGTGAGAATCGGTGAAGACGGCCTTGACTTTGCGATCCGATGCAGTGGCAACGTTGATCGTCAGCTCTTTCTTGTCCCGCTTCCAGGCTGCGAACACGAACTTGCTTCCATCAGCGGTGAATGGCTCATTGCTCACCGCAATGTCACCCGCCTCACCAGCATTCTTCTTGTAGACCTGCCACGGCTTACCATCACCTTTGGACACATCCGTGTCAGGGTCAGTGTCCGCTATAAACACATACGATTCGTTACGGTCTGGGTCATCCCCGGTGTCGCGCGGGGTCGTCTTTGCCTCCGCAAACCGGTCGCGGTACACGATATAGGTGACATTCTTTGATGGAGGCCCGGTTCGCTTGCTGGAAAGCACACCAATGCGGGAGCCATCCTTGGAGAGCCAATATTGCTCGACCTTAAGTCCATCCGGAAGGACTGGCGAAATCTGCGCTTCGATTACATCGCCAAAAATGCGTCGGTAAATGTGCTCACCACGACGGAAGGTGAATCCCTTGTCTCCGGGCGTCCAGCGGACATCAGCCTCAACATCAGCCGTTCGCGTCAGGCGGACCGGTTTGGCATCAGCCGATAATGCTAGCCGATAAATATCTCCCTTGTAAGTCAGCAACAGCTCAGTGCCGGACTCGGACAAAACTGCCTCGGCAACACCTGGATAGGACTTACGAGGCTCTTTACGCTCCTTGTCCTTTTCCTTGTCGGCATCCTCGAGGACTTTTCGTTCCTTGTCGGTTAGGCCCTTGCGGGAATCGAGTACCTTCTGCTCTTCGAGAAGCTGCTCGAGCACTTTGGGGATGTCACGGTCTACCGAGCGGAACATTTCCGGTGATGTCAACCGAGTTGTTTTGCCACTAGAGCGCGTGTACAGGTAGATGTCTTGCCCAACGGATGTCTTCAAACCAGCTTGATAGGGGGACCATTGGTATATGAGCTGCGAGCCATCCGCGCTCCATCGCATCCCACTTGCCCCGCGGCCAAGAAGCGATTTCTCAGGGTAGAGCTGCTCGAGGGTTAGGCGCTGATCCGCCTGTGGATTAGAGATGACGGCGGCGACAGCGATGACGGGAATAGCACATGCCAACAGAGCGGCAAGAGGTTTGAGGTTGCGCATTTCTACCAATTATCACGTTCATTGAAATATTTTTTGGATGTACGATGCGCATGTGGGTTTGCAAGATTCTGTCAGCGTCCTAAAAGGCATCGGGCCAAAGTCGGTCCGCCTCCTCGCAAAACTCGATATTCATAGCGTTGAGGACCTGTTGTACACATTCCCCAGGCGTTTTGAAGACCGAACCCAGACAACATTGCTTGACGCATGCAACGATGGCGAAGTTGCATACGTTACGGGTGTTGCCGAGTCATTTACCGAGCGCCCGATAAGGCGAAACCTGACTCTTTCAAAGCTTACATTCAGAGACGATGCGGGTGCAGAAGGGGAAGCTGTCTGGTTTGTTCCAAAGGCAAAACTCTCCCGAATCCAAGGGATGCGAATTACCCTTTTCGGTAAAGTCAAACGGGCATATGGCAAAGTAAGTATCCAAAACCCGGACATCAATGTCCTGCCCGATATGGGAGAAACGGAAGCGCCAACACTTGGACTTGTACCGGTGTATGCGCTAACAGAGGGACTTTCACAAGCAAACCTCCGTGATTGGGTGGCATTGGCTTTGTCCACTTATGCACCCACATTGAACGACTTACTTCCTGGGACGCTACGGGCAAAACACCAGCTTCCGCACTTAATGACGGCGATAAAGGACATGCATGCTCCTGCATCGGAGAGGCATCACGAGACCGCCCGCCGCCGTTTTGCCTACGAAGAACTGCTAATCCTCCACGGCGTCCTCCAGAGTAGAAGATTGCTGCTCGCTGATAAAGCAGCCCCGGTCGTGACCCTTTCGCAGCCAGTATTCAATGAGTTCCTCGCTGCCCTCCCTTTTTCTCTTACATCTGGGCAGGAAGCGGTCATTCAAGAGATTGCCGAAGGGTTGGCGATGCCAACCGGGATGCTTCGCCTTATTCAAGGGGATGTCGGCTGTGGCAAAACCGTGGTTGCTGCGGCAGGGCTCCTCGCAACACTTGCGAGCGGTTATCAGGGAGCATTTCTTGCACCCACTGAGCTCCTTGCAAGACAACAACTCACAGTTCTCAGACGGCTCATCGAGCCACTTGGGTATCGGGTGGAATTCCTTAGCGGTAGTGTTGCGGAAAAACAACGGCGTCCTGTGCTTGACCAGCTGGCTGCCGGCGAGCCGATGGTCATCGTGGCTACGCATGCCATCCTTGAAGCGTCGGTTAAGCTTCCACGCCTGGCGCTGAGCGTTGTGGATGAACAACATCGCTTCGGAGTCGGGCAGCGGAACACGCTAATGACAAAGCCCCTACACGGTATTTCTCACATGCTCCTGATGAGTGCGACGCCGATTCCCCGGACAATGACACAGGTGACCGTCGGCGATGTCGATGTATCTACGATTACAACCCTCCCTACCGGCAGAAAGCCGATTCGCACACACGTACGCGGGCAGGAGCAACGCGGCAAGGTCTATGAGGGGGTGCGCAAGGTCGTATCGGATGGTGGCCAGGCCTACGTGGTCTGCCCGGCGATTTCTCCAGATGGCAATGGTGAAATGGAATCCGTCATTGGGCTCATGAAAGACCTGTCTCAAGGCTGGTTACGCGATGTAAGACTTGGCATGGTACACGGTCAGCTGCGTGAAGAGGAACGGACGCAGGTAATGGATGCCTTTCGTAGGGGTGACATCGATGTGCTGCTAGCAACAACCGTTATCGAAGTAGGCGTCGATGTGCCACGGGCAAATGCGATTGTCATAGAAGCGGCTGACCAGTTTGGGCTGGCACAGCTACACCAGCTTCGGGGACGCGTTGGTCGCGGAGATCAACAGAGTTTTTGCGTTCTGGTCACATCGGCAAATCCGACCGATATTGGAATGCAGCGTCTTACCGTAATGACATCCACAACCGATGGGTTTGTGATTGCCATGGAGGACCTCCGGCTGCGCGGCCCTGGCGATGTCATCGGCTTACGGCAAAGTGGCGTACCTCAGCTGCGAGTAACAAATCTCGGAACCGATGCTGATCTGAGCCGGGAGGCTGCTGAGGATATCCGCGATGTCCTGCGTAATCCGGATACGTCGGAGAATTGTAACGTCATTCGACGTGTTGAGGAATATATCGATAGTGTGGATGTGGGGGCAGTGGCATGAATAAGCAACGCATCGCGGTCTATCCAGGGTCGTTTGACCCAGTGACCAATGGACATTTGGATGTCATCCGCCGTGCAGCGGGCATTTTTGACAAGGTTATCGTCGGCGTGGGACGCAATGCTGGGAAGTCACCACTTTTCACGGCCGATGAGCGCGTCGCACTGATACAGGCTGCAGTTAGTGATCTGGACAATGTTGAAGTGGAAAGCTTTGATGGAATGCTGGTTGCGTTCGCCAAGCAACATGGAGCATCGGTGTTGGTCAAAGGCCTCCGCGCGATATCGGACTTTGAATACGAATTTCAAATGGCACTTGCAAACCGGCACTTAGACCCAACTGTCGAAACGATGTTCCTGATGACAAGCGCGGAATATCAATTTTTGTCGTCATCCATCGTAAAGGAAATGGTCCGCGTTGGGGGTGATTGTAGTCCGTTGGTGCCATCCGTAGTGATGTCGGCGCTACGCCGCCGCTTTGATGTCAATTCATGCCAACGGTAACACATTGGCGGTAGAGTACGTGCATTAGCACTTACCATAAGTGTGTCCTGAGGAAGCAGTGCAAATGGATCCTATAGTTACGTTGCGTGAGCTTGAACGCCTCGAGCATATGGTTGAGGATGCGAAAAGTGTGCTTGGGTTTGTCCGCATCGATGTGGACGAATTCATGATGATTGTGAACAAGATTCGGGGATCCCTCCCGACAGAGATGAAGGAAGCCGTGGTGATCCGTGAAAAGCGGGATGAAATCATCGGTGCTGCACATCATGAAGCAGATTCCCGGGTAGGTTCTGCACGGAATGAAGCCGAGCAAACAAAGGCAGCGGCGCTTGCGGAAGCCGGAAATGTCGTTGATGCCGCACGGGCAGAAGCGCAACGGATCCACGAGCGGGCACGGCTTGAAGCCGAAGGTCTAGTCTCAAAGTCTGAAGTGGTGCGGATGTCTCAGGAGCAGGCACGGGAAATCATCCGGCTGGCTGAAGAAGAAGCCGCTCGGATTGGCGATGCCGCGCGTGCCGAGAGTGAGCAAATGCGTTCCGGGGCAGATACCTATGCAGCAGATGTCCTCAATAGCCTCGAAGCATCGGTTGGGATGATTCATGATGACTTCGGACATAGGATTGCCAGCATCAAATCCTCCATCCAAAAGGGACGGGCACAGCTGGATCAGCGCAATTCCGGACGCATCATTCGCTAATTATTCGTTTGATCCCCGGACATTTGAGGAACCCGGTCGGACCGGGAACCGTAATAGGAGCACTATGAAGCCATCACGTTTAAATTATCTGGGGAATGAGAAGCCACCCCGCCCTGAAAAGAAGACACAGGCTTCTCCTGCACGGCGTCAGGTCCCCGCGCAACCGATGGTGTCATCGAATGGTGTTCCCGTTCCTGAGTCCTTCCAGATCGATATCGCGGAGGTTCTCCGGACCATCGGGATGCACTATGTGCATCAGATTGCGATTCCTGCGATTGGATGCTTTGACCCTGAGACTGGCGATGTACCTGTCTCTGGCAAGGTAGAGGGTAAGATATCGCTCACGAATTCCGGGGCGATTCTCATCCTGCGTGGAAAGGCAACCGCGAATGTTTGGTTGCCATGTGCTAGATGCCTCCGGTCCTACGAAGAGAGGCTGGCGGTCGTTCTTGAAGAAGAATACGACCTCGTCGCCGACAACACTGCAACGCGCCACGAAGATGTCGTAGCGGTGGATCAGAACGTGACTGCTCCTGTCATCGAGGGCACAGTCCTCGATGTTGCAGAGCTGCTTCGACAATCCCTTATCCTTGCAGAGCCGTTGCAGCCTTTTTGCGGGGATACCTGTGAGGGGCATGCCACGTACTCAACTGAGCCCGAAGCCGAAGCGCTTCCATCGGATACACAGCGTCCATTTGCAGGTTTAGCCGCTCTCCTCGAAGCAAATTCGTCCGCAGAGTAGCATCCTTGTCCCGTTCACGATAGACTCTCCAACTTGGAAGGTACGCCGATTAACGACGCACCTTACACATCGTAAAGGAATTGCATAGCCATGCCACTGCCCAAGCGCCGCCATTCGTCGACCCGCCAAGCGAAGCGCCGAACGCACTATAAACTCACGTCTCCAACCCTCACGACCTGCAAGCGCTGTGGCGCCGCAGCGCGTGCTCACCACATCTGTTCCAGCTGTGGTTACTACAACGGTCGCCAGTGGCTGACGCCAAAGGCCGAAGTTAACGGCTAATCGGTTAGGTCATCACAGTGTCTCTTGAAGCGATAACTCTCTCCGTCGATGCGATGGGGGGCGATCATGGTCCTGGTGTAGTCGTTCGTGGTGCGGTCCAATTCCTCCGTGATGGCAGCGATGACAGTGAAAACGTCACGTTGTTGCTCGTGGGGGATGAGGCCGTCATCCGCGATGTACTGGCTGCCGAAGGTGCTGAGAATCACCCTTCAATTGAGATTGTTCATACATCCGAAGAAATTGGGATGTGTGATCACCCAATGCAATCGGTGCGTTCAAAGCCTGATGCATCCCTTGTGGTTGCTGCTAAGTTAGTTGCCCAGGGCCGTGCCACAGCAACTGTCTCTGCAGGAAACACCGGGGCTTGTCTTGTGGCTGCCATTCAGTACATAGGACGTATCGACGGTG
>JAURHZ010000019.1 GCA_030833025.1 Armatimonadota bacterium | reverse complement strand
AGGGCATACATTTGGGTGCCATGAGAACTACTTGGTGTCGATGGTGGATGAGGAGTTCTTCCGTGCGAGCTTGCGTGGGCTGATTCCGTTCCTTGTGACGCGTCAGATCTTTGCTGGAGTAGGGCGAGTTGGTGGCCACCGCCTAAACTTTAGCTCGCTTGAAAATTCCATCATGACGATTAGCGAGCATGATGTCGACTACCAGTGGATTTCAAACTTTTACGGCGTTGAGCTGGACAACACGGTTGACTTTCAGCTGAGTCAGCGTGCGGATCACATTATTCGTACGATTGCGAGCCGTGTTCGGTTTAACCGCGCAATCATCAATCCCAAGTGGGATAGTTATTACCAGAATGCGACATACAACCGCCTGCATATTTTGTATGGCGAGTCGAACATGAGTGACTATGCCACGGCGCTCAAGGTCGGTACGACGAGTGCTGTTTTGAGCTTGCTTGAGGATGGCTTGATTGGCCGTGATGTTGAGATTCAGGATCCACTTGAAGCGCTTAGGTCGATTAGCCGTGATGGCAGCTATCGTTGGTTGGTGACACTCACGGACGGTACGACGATCTCGGCGATTGATTTGCAGCGGCGTTACCTATCGGCGGCGAAGAAGCGGTTGACCGGTGTCGATGAGCAAACAGACTGGGTGCTTACGAACTGGGAAGCGACGCTTGACCAGCTGGAGCGTGATCCGATGGTTTTGGCGGACCGGCTGGACTGGGTTGCCAAGAAGAAAATGTATACGGACTTTGTGGCTGGTGAGGGTCTGTCCTGGTCGGATGACATCCTGCAGAGCCTTGACATCGAGTATCACAATATTAATCGAAATCAGAGCCTCTTCCATGCGCTTGAGCAGTCGGGTGAGATGGTGCGTCTTGTGTCTGATTTTGAGATTGCGAAAGCGATGTCTACGCCGCCGGTCGGGACGCGTGCAGAAGGCCGTGCAAATGTAGTTCGCAGATTAATTGCTGCCAAATCGCGCGAATATGTGGTTGACTGGGATGTTGTCTATGCCGGCAAGGGTCGGCAACTTGAATTTGGAGACCCCTTGCATACGTATGCGGATGAAACGCATCGGATGTTGGCTGGGCTTCCTGAATAGTTTTATGTTTTAATTTGCATTGTCCGGCAATTGGTCGGTATGATGCACGCTTGGCACTACTAGCAATGGGATAGAGTAATGGCAAAGAAAAGCGGCGAAAATAGATTGGTGATTACGCTCCGTTCAACCGAGAGCGCACATGCATACACCACAATGAAGAATAAGCGGAATGATCCGGCACGTATCGAGCTGAAGAAGTACGATCCTGTCGTTCGCCGCCACGTCACATACCGGGAGGCTAAGTAACCATGGCTCGAGTCTGTGCACTAACAGGTCGCAAGTCGCAGAGTGGACGTAATGTTCGCTATAACCACGGTGGAATGTGGGAGATGCGTGCTCAAAAGAAGCCACGCAAGTTCCATGTCAACCTTCAAACTGTAACCGTCCCAACACCGGATGGCGGAACGAAGAAGATCAAGATTGCTGCACGCATGATCACATCCCGTGCATTCAAGGCCATCTTGGCTGGTGAGAAGGCGCTTCCAAAGGGCGTCTAATCCCTTCGGGTGTTGCTGGTAAACCTTTATGCCGGGTCGCTTGCGACCCGGCTTTTTGTTTGTCGATTGGTTTGAACAAAAATGTCCCTTGCCACACAAAAACGGAGAAGCAATAACTTCATCATGTGTTTGCTGGATGCCATCGGCTTCCCGCTTGGCAACGCATTCTTTTCGACGACCACGGTGATTCCGGTTGCTCTCGCGGCTGCCGGCGCAGATAAGCTATCGGTTGGGTTGTTGGTGGCCATGATCATGGTCATTCAGGCAATCCCTGGGCTTTTCGCTGTCCGCTGGGTGTCGAAAATGCCAATCGTGAAGAACTACGTCGGCTGGGTCGGAATCGCTGAGCGACTTTCTCTGGTTCCACTGGCGTGGTTTGTGGTCGCTTGGGGACCGACTAAGCCCACCTGGTTTGTAGCAGCGGTTTTCGCTTGCTTTGCAAGCCACATGTTCTTTATGGGCATCAATATGCCCGCGTATTGGGTCCTCGTCGGCAAAGTCATCCCCACAAATTGGCGTGGCCGCCTCTATGGGTTTGCCGGCGGCATCGCAGGTGTACTGAGCATCGGCGTAGATGCCCTGATGCGTAATGTTGTCTTCAGTGGCAAGAATGATGGCTTCCCTTACGGTTACAGTGCAGGATTTGTCATCGGGTTTGTCATCCTGATGGTCAGTTTGTTTCCGCTCTTTTTGGTGCGTGAGCAGCCAATGCTCTCACAGGCGGGGAGTTCGTACTCGCTGGCCGCGTACCGTGATGTCTGGGTATCGGACAGCAAGTTCCGTCAGCTCACCACTGGGCAGCTTGTGTTTGTCTTGTCATCGATGATGGTTCCCTTTCTTGTACTGCACGGGCGTGAGACGCTCGGGGCAACGGATGGCCACCTAGCCACGTATACGACGGTTACTCTTTTGGCTTCATCGCTAGGCAGTCTTTACCTCGGATATCTATCGGACAAATACGGCAACTTTAAGGTCTATAAATGGTCGATGGTTGTCGGGGCTGTGTGCGCCATCTACGCAATTGTCTGCCGCTCTGCCAGCTGGTACACCCTGGTTTTCGTCCTACAAGGCTTGTCAGCGAGTGGCGTTGGGATTGTCGCGATGAACCTCGTGATGGAGCTGGCGGGAAGCGCCAAACGCATCGGAGTTTATTCATCGTTCTACTCTGCCCTCACGAGCATCCCGCGTGCAATCGCACCCGTAATCGGCTCCCTAATCGCGGGAGGACTAGGCTACATACCATTGTTCAGTGCATGCGTAGTGGCGACCGTGCTTGCACTTTGGATCACGCTTGCGCATCGACATGATCAACCATCCGGATTGGATACACTTGACCATGTTGCATGAGATGAAGCATCCCGTCACCGATGCCGCCCTTACTATCCTTCGGTCAACGGATACTTGTACTACCGTCTTTCGTCAGCAAACCCAGCGGGTGGCCTTGATGGTGCTTGCTGAGTGTTTGCGCACGATGCCCGTTGATGCGGTACGTGTCGTGACTCCCGTTGGTGAAGCGGATGGCTGCCGTCCATTCGGACGCTTGGTTGTTGTTCCCGTTCTCCGTGCGGGTCTTGCTTTTACGAGTGCTATCGAGCAGCTTTGTCCGGATGCTGAGCAAATGTATGCTGGGCTGGCGCGTGATGAAGTTACGGCGGAAGCACACTGGTATATGGACCGTATTGGCGACCTTAGTGGGGCATTTGTGGTTGTGCTTGATCCGATGCTAGCCACGGGTGGGAGTTCGGCTCAGGTGGTGGCGCGCTGCATTGAGCGAGGGGCGACATCTGTTGTCATGGGATGTATTGTCGCAGCACCAGAGGGTGTAGCTGAGGTCGAAGGACGTTTCCCTGATATTCGTATCGTCACGGCAGCACTTGATTCACATTTGAATGATGTGAAATACATCATCCCGGGGCTTGGCGACTTCGGCGACCGGTGGTGCGGTACGTAGAGGGATGTTACTTAGCTGATCTGTGTGGAGACTAGGTCACGTCTGAGAACAATGCGGTTGTGAAAATGTGCATTGTTACTGCGAAATGTTGTAGATTTTGACATCCGAGATGCATTGAAATCCCATCTGTGTTCCTAAATCAGCTTGAAGTTATGTCGCAAGGATAAAGCATCCTCATTAACTGCTTTATATTACGTGTGACAGCAAACTCGCTGGTGTTGCTTGTAGAATGACCGCAGGGCGATGCCCTTCAATCGTGCAGCTGCACAGGGAGAATCCACGTTGGCTAAACGCGCACTCATTACCGGTATTACCGGACAGGATGGTTCCTATCTCGCAGAGCTCCTGCTCTCCGAAGGCTACGAAGTTTACGGTGTTGTACGCCGTGCATCCACGGAGAACTACGAACGTATCGAACATCTGCGCGGCCAAATCACACTGCTCCAAGCCGACCTTTTGGACCAGTCATCGCTAGTACAGGTGATTCGCGAAAGTAACCCAACGGAGCTCTACAACCTGGCCGCACAGTCCTTTGTGCCGACATCGTGGGCGCAGCCAGTTTTGACCGCTGAGTTCACTGCCATCGGCGTGACGAAAGTCCTCGAAGCGATGCGAGCCGTCAATCCTGAAATTCGCTTTTACCAGGCCAGCTCAAGCGAAATGTATGGCAAGGTTCTTGAAGTTCCGCAATCGGAAGAGACGCCTTTTTACCCACGTTCCCCGTATGGTGTCGCAAAGGTCTACGGACACTACATCACCGTCAACTACCGTGAGTCCTACAACCTTCATGCATCCAGTGGCATCCTCTTCAACCACGAGTCTCCACGCCGCGGCCTTGAGTTTGTAACCCGGAAGGTCACCGATGGCGTTGCGCGGATTAAGCTAGGACTCGCCTCCGAGCTGCGCATGGGCAACCTTGATGCACAGCGTGACTGGGGATTCGCCGGCGACTATGTCAAGGCAATGTGGCTGATGCTTCAGCAGGACACTCCAGATGACTATGTGGTCGCGACGGGTGAGACGCACACAGTGAAGGAGCTCGTCCAGCTGGCATTCGATCGTGTTGGCTTGGACTGGGAAAAGTATGTTGTCATCGACCCACGCTTTATCCGGCCTGCCGAAGTCGATCTGCTAATCGGACAGCCAGCGAAGGCAAACAAAGTCCTCGGATGGGTTCCACAGACATCGTTCCCAACATTGGTCAATATGATGGTCGATGCTGACATGGACCGTCTTTCTGCACGTAAATAAGTAGTACCGAATGAAGGTTTTGGTTACGGGTGCCAGCGGATTCGTCGGCCGGCACCTCCTTCCGGCGCTTGAGCGTGCTTACCCACATGCCACCCTTATCGGGACGAGTGGGCCAAGTGATCCGCCGCGCACTAGTGTGGATGGCTATGTCGCTGTACCACTTGACCTTGCCAGCAAAGACTCCATTTACGGTGTCGTTGATGCCATTCGGCCGACACATGTGGTTCATCTTGCAGGCTTTGCCAGCGGCGCGGGCACCGATGCAGCGGCGATTGCGAACATTAATGCCACGGGGACTCAGAATCTACTGGAGGCGTTGTCAGAGCTCAGCCATCCAGTGACGGCTGTGCTCGCATCGAGTGGCTATGTCTACGGAACGACGCCTCCCGCCCCTGGCGCAGATGAAACCTTTCCCTGTAACCCAAGCGGTGCTTATGCGGTCAGCAAGGCTGCCATGGAGACCGCTGCACGAGATTTCGCTTCCGAACAGCTGAAAATAGTAGTCTCCCGCTCGTTCAATCACACTGGGCCACTCCAGACGACGCAGTTTGTCGTACCCGCGTTTGCCCATCAGCTGGCACAAATCGAGCATGGTCTCCTTCCGCCAGTGGTGAAAGTCGGCAACCTGGATGCCCTTCGCGACTTTTTACCCGTCACCGATGTTGTGGATGCCTATTGCAAAATGCTCTTACTCGATGCGCCATGCACGGTATTGAATGTGGCAAGTGGTGTTGGGGTCTCGGTTCGCGAGCTTCTGGATGGCCTGATCGCTCTTGCGACCGTCCCCGTAAACGTTGAGCTTGATCCTGCACGCTTGCGGGCATCCGATGTCCCATGTAGCATCGGAAATCCTGAAAAGGCAAAGCACTTACTTGGTTGGGAGCCCAGCGGCGATATAGCCGCGATGCTCGCTACGACGCTCGCTTACTGGCGATGTCAAGTTGTTGGTTCATAAGGATAGAGAAATGCAAACCCGTTCATTTGATGGCATCCAAGTAGGAGAAGTTGGTCTTGGCTGCTGGCAAATTGGTGGAAGCTGGGCGCACGTTGAGGAAGACGATGCACTGGCGATACTTAGAGCTGCCTATGCTCAGGGAGTTACCTTTTTTGATACCGCCGATGTCTACGGAGCGGGACGCTCTGAGCGCCTGATTGCCCGGTGGGTGGCTGAGGATGCACCACAGGGTATCTTTGTCGCTACCAAGCAGGGGCGCTTCTCACCTCCAGGCTGGCCAGAGAACTGGACACTGGATGCGATGCGAACGCACATCAATGCCAGCCGTGAGCGCCTCAATGTCGAGTGTTTGGATCTAGTACAGCTCCACTGCATCCCTACCGATGCCCTTCGCGAGGGCACTGTGTTTGAACATCTGCGGACGTTGCAAGCCGACGGCCTTATAAAGCGTTTTGGAGCCAGTGTTGAAAGTATGGAGGAAGCAGAAATCTGTATGGCACAGCCAGGGCTCGTCAGCCTTCAGATTCTCTTCAATGTCCTCCGACAACGCGCTGTATGGCAGCTGTTTGACAAAGCCCAGGCAAATGGGACATCCCTTATCGTTCGACTCCCACTTGCAAGTGGATTGTTGTCAGGCAAAATGACCAAGCAAACAGCATTCGGGGAAGAAGATCACAGAAACTTCAACCGCGATGGCGCGGCATTCAATGTTGGGGAGACCTTCTCCGGACTTCCATTTGAAGCGGCAGTTGATCTTGTGGATGCCCTCCGGCCGCATGTTCCTGCGAATATGTCGATGGCGCAGTTCGCGATGCGCTGGATTCTCGATCACCCCGCGGTGACGGTTGTGATTCCCGGGGCAAGTAGACCCGAGCAAGTGGCATCCAATGTCAGTGCATCCGCGCTACCTCAGCTGCCCGCGGAGCTCCACGCAACCCTAGAAGCCTGGTACCGCTCAGATGTCGATCATCTTGTTAGAGGGCCTTATTAGGTTCGTTACGGACGCTTTATCTCTTCTGTCTGATTGTTTATGCCCCGGCGCTTGTACCGGGGCATTTTGCATCGCTATAATCAACTATGACAGGCTCGATATCGGCATCCCCATGCCACGGCAAACGCCGTACAAAAATAGTTTGCACCCTTGGCCCGGCAGTGGACTCCCTCGATGCTGTCGAGCGGCTGATTCGCTGCGGGATGGATGTTGCCCGTCTTAACTTTTCTCACGGTAAAGCCGATGACCAGCGCCAGCGGCTTGAGTGGGTACGGGATGCATCGAAGCGGCTTGGCCGCGAAGTGGCCATCATGCAGGATCTCTGTGGGCCAAAGATTCGCCTTGGTGACCTCGCCGATGGCGTTTCTGTTTTGGCAGGCCAGAGCGTCACCTTTGATTCGACTCTGACCACTGTCGACGGAGACCGTATTCCACTTCCGGTACCGGAACTGATCACCGCTCTCAAGGTTGGACACCGCCTGATGATTGATGATGGCAACCTTGAATTCACTGTGACGTCGGTAGGTGGAACATGGGTGACGACAGTTTCATCTACGGATGGGCTGCTCAAATCCCGAAAAGGCGTTTCGGCACCGGGTGTCCGTATCGATGTTCCAAGCTTGAGCGAGAAGGATATCGAGGATGCCCGATTTGGTCTCTCCATTGGTGTCGATGCTATCGCGATGTCATTTGTCCGTGACCCGGCGGACATTTATACCTTACGGACCCTTACGGCAAACAAAGTCCCGCTGATTGCAAAGATTGAAATGTCCGAAGCGGTTGACAAGCTTGCGGAGATTGTGAAGGTCTCGGATGGCATCATGGTTGCCCGAGGTGACCTCGGTGTGGAAATGCCATTTGAACAGCTGGCCGTTGTGCAAAAGGAAATTATCTCTGCGTGTAACCGTGCGGGGAAACCGGTTATCACGGCGACCCAGATGCTGGATTCGATGATCGAGCGGCCGCGCCCAACCCGGGCAGAAGTCACAGACATCGCAAATGCCGTTCTTGATGGCACCGATGCGTTGATGCTCAGCGGGGAGACATCGGTTGGAGCTTTCCCGTTTGCGGCGGTTGAAACAATGGCAAAGGTCGCAGTGGCTACCGAGTCGCGCTTCGACTACGATGCAGCCCTAACGCTTGCCCACCAGCGTTTCGGGAAGGCATCGCTCACGGATGCCGTCTCCGATGCGGCGACATCCATTGCTGAAGATATGGGCGCTGTCGCGATTTTATGCGGCACAAGTACGGGAAGCACTGCCCGCGCAGTGGCAAAGTTTCGCCCTCGTGCAAAAGTTGTCGCACTCACCGAAAGGCGCTCGACAGCACGCTTTATGTCCTTCGTTCGTGGTGTCGAAACGATATTGGTTGAGCCTGTAGACTCAACAGACAGTCTGCTCCGACAGGCTGCTCAGCAGGCTCTTGCAAATGATGTTTGCTCAAATGGCGATTGTGTTGTCATAATCGCTGGAGCACCTGTTGGCGTAACAGGCTCCACCAATCTAATTAAGGTACATCGAATTGGCGACCCGATCTAAATCCACTCCCCGCAAGGCATCCCAATCCAAGTCCCGAACGCTTCGGCGTGACCCTCAGGATGTCCTTATCCGTCAGATTATTGGGGGGCTTGCCATCGTGTTTTTTGGCTTGTTCGTTGTTCGGCCAGCGATTGAGCCCGTCAAGATTGTGCTCAGATATCAAAATCTCTTAAACGAGCAGCAGGCAGAAGGTAAAAAGCTGCGCGAGCAAAACAACGCACTGGCGCAACGTGTCGCATGGCTGAAGACCCGTGAGGGTGCGGAGGTGCTTGCTCGTGAGAGTGGCTATCATGCGCCAAATGAGGAAGTTTTCCACATTAAGAAGGGGCCGCGTTCGTTGTCCAGCTTGATGCCAATATCGGATCGTATCCAACCAAATGCATTGCCCAAACCGATTCAATAGGACGGGATAATAACTGGCTGCTACCTACCTTTGTAGCAGCCACATTTCTGTTTGACGTGCGGTCAAAAATTCGCAGCCGTGTTCGGTGACAACGACCATTTCCTCAATACTGACCACGCCTGCATTCGGAAGCTCGACACCAAGCTCCAATGTATACACCTCACGGGCTTGTACGACCCCATCCGGGGCATTTCCGTAGCGTTCCCAACGCGGACCAAGCAGAGTTCCACCATCGTGTGCAAACCTACCAACCTGATGTCCAACTGCGTGCATGTATTCTGGATAGCCGGCGGCTGTAATGGCTTCGCGTGCTGCTGCATCCACCATCCAGCCTTGAACACCAGGACGTAGCACAGCCGCCGCGGCATCGATTGCAGCAACGACCGCCGCCATCGCCTGACGGATATTTTCTGGCACAAATGCACCGACATACCAGCAACGCTGAATATCACTGGAATAGTGCCGCGTGGCGATACCAAGGTCGATATGCAGGATGTGCCCATGGTTCAAGGCGATTTGATTGGATGGCAATCCGTGACCGGCTTGACTGTCGGGTCCACAGTTGACGATGGGATTACCAGCGCGCTCCCAACCATAGGCATATCCACGCTCATCGACAATCGTCTGGATACCACGATAGATTTGGAATTCGGTCATCCCAACTTGCACAAAGGTGGATGTCAACCAATCGAAGATACCTTCCGTGACCTGGATTGCATCCTCGATGGCATCCAGCTCGGCATCGGTCTTCTGGGCACGAAGGGGGATAACAACATCGGATGCACTGACGAGGCAGCCTTCAAAGCGTGTCCCATCGAGCATCGATGAAAGTAAGTGAAACATCCCAAGCGTGATGCCATCGGCTTTATCATCGGATTCGGAGGTATTGATTCCAATCCGTGGTTCTGCAACGCTTGTTGGAATGGTTAGCTCGAGCACGGCTAACAGGCGATCCTTGATGGAATGCACATACGGGATGACCTGATTCCAGCCACCGAGGTGTCGGATCGCATCCGCATCGTAGTTCCCGACCACGGCAAATGTCATCCCGGACTTAGCCACGATAAAGGCACTCTGCCAAGTCATGCCAAAATCACAGATGAGGGGAAGCACAGGGTCACAGAGTGCTGTTGTTTCACGGACAAATGTCAGCCAGACATTGAGGTCACTCGCCGCGACGAGGCGTCTGGCTTGTTCCAGCTTTTCGAGATGGATCATTTTGCGTGCAGCGCGGCACCCACAATGCCGGCATCGTTTAGGAAGTTAGCCGTAACAATGGGCGTACGTAGCGTGAATTGTGGGAAGAATTTTTCACTTTTCTTGCTCACACCACCGCCCACGATAAAGAGGTCTGGCCAGACGAGGTCTTCAATGGTGTGGAGGACACGATCAACGCGCTTGCCCCACTTCTCCCACTTGAGGTCTTCTCGCTCACGGGCAGCATCGGATGCCCATGACTCAGCATTTTTACCACCGACTTCGACATGGCCAAACTCCATGTTGGGGAGGAGCTTGCCATTGAAGAAGAATGCAGAACCAATCCCGGTGCCAAGGGTGATCATGATGACAAAGCCTGGGTTGTCTTTCCCGGCGCCAAAGGTTACTTCCGCGAGTCCCGCGACATCGGCATCGTTGCCAATACAGACTTTCGGGCTGCCAGTTACATCGGCAATCAACTTGGATGCATCTACATCAATCCACGACTTGTCGACATTTGCGGCTGTTTTGACAACGCCATCCTTGATGACACCTGGAAAGCCAACACCGATTGGACCGGTCCAGTTGAAATGGGCAGCTATTTGCGCGACGACAGCAGCAACGGCATCCGGGGTTGCTGGCTGCGGAGTTTCGATACGCAGGCGTTCTGCAAGGAGCTCTCCAGTCGTGATGTCAACTGGGGCACCCTTGACACCCGTGCCGCCGATATCAATTCCGAGGACTTGCGTTACTGGCAAAGCGCTGCTCTGCGATTCGATGTGGGCTGTCGTGGTTGTAGGGGCTGTAAGCTGCTCGTCCGCCATGGCGAATCTCCTGAAATCTGACATCAAACAGACGCAAATGTCTGATGCCGTGCATTCTACATCGGATGCTTACTGCGTTAACACATGGGCATCCACGAATTTGCCACTTGGCAGATACAATGCGCCGTGGAACAGAGCGGTTCAGAGCATCCAATATTGGCCAAGAAGCCGCTATTAACGGTAGCCGTTCCCGTGTTTAACGAGCTGGCTACGCTACTTGAAATCCACAAGCGCATATTGAGTGTGCCACTCGACCTTGAGATTCTGTACGTAGATGATGGCTCGACGGATGGCAGCCGAGAAGTCTTGATGGAGCAGATAGCGGGAACCGATGCTCGTGTTCGGGTAGTGCTGCACGATGTCAATCAGGGCAAGGGCGCAGCGATTATGACTGCGATTGAGCACGCGGCGGGAGAGCTGTTTATTGTCCAGGATGCCGACCTCGAGTACGAGCCGCTTGACTATGTCCGCTTAGTCGAAGTTTTCAATAAACCTGCGGTTCAGGTTGTCTATGGTAGTCGCTTCCTTAAGCGTCGCCATCCCGAGAACATGAAGCTGACAAACTGGCTGGCAAATCGCATTTTGACGATTACGACGAATGTGCTTGTCCCGGGTGCGGGAATCTCTGATGAGGCTACGTGCTACAAGGTCTTCCGTACGCAAATGCTAAAGCTGGTGCCGCTGCATGCCAGACGGTTTGATTTCTGCCCCGAAATCACCATGAAGGTTCTCCGACGAGGGCATGCTATCCATGAAGTTCCGATTTCCTATTCGGCTCGCACGGAGGCGCAAGGGAAGAAGATCAAGTGGACGGATGCATTTGATGCCTTTAGTGCCCTTCTGAGATATCGCTTCTCGCGTGACTATTAGCAGGGCCAGAAGCCATTATGCTGGTTGTCTACTTCCTTGTTGTTAATTATTGATAGATGAATTCTCTTGGTATTACCTATTCAGCCTTAATTTGTACTAATGTTTAATGTGATGTCTTATTGGTGTCTAATGCTGTTTAAGTTACTCTGTTATGTGATAAGTATTATTAAATGATACATATGATGCTTGGTAATAACTTTTGAAATTTAATCTAGGATAATCAATATCAAAGGAATCCATTCATCGTTAAGGCTATTTGTTGCATTCTGCTAGCGCCATCTGTGCTTGATGCAACTTTTTCATAAATATTAACATCAGAGTTTGTTAATTCATAGTTGTTGATAATATGCATTGCCCAGCGTGCAGCACCAATCAAGCTTTGCTCGCCTGTTTCTTGTTGCTCAACGGTGCAACCACAGGCATCCGCGATGCACTGCGTGAGGAGTGGCGAATGCTGCAGCGCATTTCCACTTGCGGCAAGAACACTGCCCGTGCCAACGCCTAATTTTGAGGCAATCCAGGATGTGTGAACTGCGATGGCTTCGAGGTGTGCGAGGGCGATTTCTTCACCGGATGTCCCAGCGGTCAGTCCGTGGATAGATGCCGTAAGGTGGTCCTGCCACCAAGGGGCTCGCTCACCACTATAGTAAGGTAGCACCGTAACGGTGGGTGGCTTGCTCCGCAAGTCCGCAAGGGCATTGGGATCGAACTTTAGGTGCGTACACAGCCATTGCCAGACGGAGCCACCATTACTAGATGCACCTCCTACCAGCCAGCGCTCCGGTCCCAGCTGGTAGCGCCAAAGTCCATCCGGGCGATGAGGCATCGGGCCATCACAGCAGCGTCGCACCGCAACCGATGTCCCTACCGTCACAGTGATACGGCCATCCTGCCAGTGTCCCGTTCCCAGGTTAGCTGCAGCGCCATCCCCAATCGCCGGTACCCACGGAACATCGAGGAGAGCGGGCCAGCGCTTTATATATACAGGCATCAGCGCGACACGCGGAACATCGGAGATTGGATTCAAAACACTTGCATAGGCATCGAGCCAGCATTGACCTGCCTGATCCATGCATCCGCTTGCGCTTGCCATACATGTGCTGGGACCGGCGGCATCGAGGAGCAGTTGACTCTCGACCCACTCAGCGGGCGATAGCCAGCGGTGAGGTTGCGGAAAGCCGCTCCGTTTCCACCATTCGAGCTTTGCGATGGCAAAACTTGCATGCCATGGACAGCCGGTGACATTTGGGAGGTCTGGTTGTTCGGTGCGAAGCGTGTCGACGATGTCTCCGCTGCGACGGTCACTCCAAAGAAGAATCGGACCCATTGGTGATCCACCGGCACTTACCGGGACCACAGAATGCCAAAAGCAGCTGGTTCCAATAGCATCAATGGTGGCTGTAGGGGGGAGTTGAGCGAGGCAGTCATCCATCGCACCAATGACTGCATTGAGCAGGTCGTAAGGATCGACGGTTTCACTTCCATCCGTGCCGCGTGCCACCGGCATGCTGCGTGAGCCCAGCGTTTCACTGAGGAAGTCCCAACTGCCCGTAGGGAACGCTGCTACGCGGACACTGGATGTCCCAATATCAATTCCAAGTGTCATTTGCATTATGGCAGGCTCAGGTAGTGTTTTCCGGGTTTGAGGTCCGGGATAGGGGTGGCAGTTGCTGGGCTTGCTGCTTCCAGCAGAGCGGTCCAGCGGAGGTCTTTACAATCGATGAGTGCCCGGTGGAGGATATTGGCGGTGAATGCTGCGCCATCCGGGCTTGTGTGTGTCCAATCACCAAAAAACAATGGCGCTACGCTTTGTTCCCCGATGGCATCATAGGCATCCGCGACCAGCGCATTCAAGTCCAAGACGGGTACGCGTGCGCGCTGCCCCGCCTCCCGGGTCCAGCGAGCGTAGTCGCCGGTGGAGCGAATCACTTTTCCTGCGGCCCAGCGGTTGCGTGGCACGGGAGTGAGAAGAAGGACATGTGCTCCGCGGTCGAGAGCCTCTCGGGACATCCGGCGTAAATAGGCACCAAATGTCAGAACAGTTTCTGGGCGTCCCATGGCATCGAGGCTGCCCGCCGCTTCATCCCCGTTGCCTTTTAGGCTGGCCCGGCGGCGCGAATCATTGAGGCCACCGCCATCGTTGTGCCCGAACTGCAAGACAACAATATCTCCTGCCCGAACGGACTTACTGACATTTTCCCAGAGGCCTTCGGTAAGAAATGTTCGGCTTGAGCGACCGCCACGGGCGCGGTTGTCGACAGCCATTTTCGAGCTAGTGACGCGCTGTGAGAAAGGGTCTCCCCAGCCTTGCTGCCCCTTTGTTCCATTTTTCATCGTGGAATCCCCACAAAGGAAAATCGTGGGGGTGTTTCGGATCGGACGCGGAACAACGGCCATCAGATGCTTTTCGTTTCGCTGCCGGATGGCGCGCACAGATGTGGACGTCCCAGGGATATACACAAAATCCATGTTCTGTTATATCCCGCCACACACCGGGGAAGAACTTCACCGGTGGGCATCACTGGTAGACTAAACCCAGTGGCAGCAAGGATTTTGACATTGGATGCGGGTCTCACGGAGGCTGCAGCGCGTTTGCGTACCGGGCAGCTGATTGCATTTCCTACCGAGACGGTTTATGGCTTGGGTGCGGATGCGCTAAATGCCGAGGCTGTAGCGGCTATTTTCGAGGCTAAGGGCCGGCCAGCTACGAATCCGGTGATTGTGCACGTGGCAGATATTGCGTCGGCGCGGGCGTTATCTACGGAGTGGACACCGCTTGCGGATGCATTGGCACAGCGTTTTTGGCCCGGACCGCTTACATTGGTTGTAAGAGCATCGATGGATGTGCCGTCTATTGTGATGGCGGGTGGGTCGACGGTTGGGATTCGGATTCCTGCCCACGATGGAGCGCGTGCGTTGATTGCGGCGGCTGGATGCCCGGTTGCGGCTCCGAGTGCGAATCGTTCGGAGGCGATTTCACCAACGCTAGCCGTACACGTTGCTGCGGGGCTTGGTGACTGGGTGGATGACCTGTTAATCATCGATGGCGGTGATTGCCAAGTTGGTATCGAGTCGACGGTGGTGGATGTTACCGGTGATGTTGCCATCGTGCTGCGTCCTGGAGATGTTTCTGAGGCGGACATTGCTGAGGTGGTTGCGGTGGCTGCGGCGGGTGCGATGCGCGGGGCCGGGCCGGCGCGTTCCCCAGGGCAGGCCGTCCGTCACTATGCTCCCCGGTGCCCCGTGGATGTTTTGCCATTTGGCGAAATTCCGGCCATGGAGATGGTGGCCGATAACAGTGTTTGGCTTTTGTGGATGGGAGAGAACCCACCGCAAGGCGAGCGGGTTGTTGCACTGGGGATGGACCCAAAGGCTGTAGCGGCACGACTCTACGCGGCGATGCATCAGGCAGATGATGCTGGTGCCCGACGAATTGTCGTTGCTGGATTGCCTACAGGTCCAGCTTGGGTTGCAGTTGCTGATCGGTTACGCCGGGCTGCGGTGACAAAGCCAGCGGGTGTGATGGATTCGGGAAAGAAATGAGTGTTCCAGAGTGGATGATGTAAAGCAGCAGAGAGTGGTTGTGGTTGGCGGTGGTGCGGCGGGGATGCTAGCTGCGTGGGCAGCGGCTCAAGCTGGCGCGCACGTAACCCTGCTTGAAAAAATGGAGCGCCTTGGTACCAAGATTCTCATCTCGGGTGGCGGGAAGTGTAACCTTTGCCACGCAGGTCCGATGGACGATGTGCGGAACAAATTTCGCCACAACGAAGCGAATTTTCTCCGGAATTCCTTTCGCGAATTTTCGAATGATGACTATCTAAAGCTTTTGACGGACAAGGGGATGGAAGTTTACACGCGACCGGATGGCCGTATCTTTCCGGAGCCACCAGCGGATGCAAAAGATGTGGTTGAGGTCATGGAGGCTATCGTTCGGGAAGCTGGGGTAAACGTTGTCCTTGGTGCTAAAATCCACGGCCTGTTGGTTACGAATGATAAAGCCATTGGCGTTGAGATGGATGATGGCAGTCGTATTGGCGCGGATGCCGTCATTGTGGCGGTTGGTGGGTCGTCGTACCCGATGACTGGGTGTACCGGGGATGGCTGGAAGTGGATGGCATCCCTTGGACACACAATCGTGCCCCTTACCGCTGCCCTTGCTCCGCTTTATTCGGAAGAGTCGCCAGCCTGGGCAGCGGATTGGAGTGGTGTCTCGCTCCGAGATTGTGTCCTACGTGCCCGCGCAGTAAATGCGCAAGGGGATAAGGGCAAGGAGCGGATGCGATGGCGGGGAGACCTATTGTTCACACACAAGGGGATCTCCGGACCTGTGTCCCTTGGCGTGTCGCGTGAGATTGCAGAGGCGTGGCCGGATGCATCCTTGGCAGAAGTCGACCTCTTCCCTGACATGCGTGAAGATGAGCTCCGCGCTGAGATTGATAAGTGGTGCTTAAACTACCCCCGACGCTCCGTGGCGGCATTACTTGAGAGCGTTGCACCCGCGAGACTTGCGCGGCCAATTGCGCGCGTTGCGATGCTCGACATGGAAACAAAGGGCGCATATCTCATCGCCAAAGCCCGGCAACGCTTAGTGGTGGCATTGAAGGGATGGGTTCTTGGCAAAGTGCGGGCGGTCCCTCTTGAGCGCGGAGAAGTCGTCGCCGGCGGTGTTTCGCTAGCTGAGGTTGACAACCGCACGATGATGAGCCGAAAGGTCAGAGGCCTTTATCTGTGTGGCGAGATTCTGGACATTGCCGGTCCTGTTGGCGGCTACAACCTGCAGGCAGCTTGGTCTACGGGCTTTGTCGCTGGAAAGACCGCCGCTGCAGTACCACCATCTGAATAAATATTCTGCTGCTTGTGCACAGGTTTGCATCGATGGTGATGTTTCGTGAAGTCGATTGGTTTGGGGATTGTCGTAGGAGATTTTCCAGTAAATATTTTTGCCAATACTAGTTTTGGCATGTTCATTGCACCAGTTCTTTACATCTGGCCGGAAGCAACCATTGCAAAGCGCGATGGAGTAAGCCAGCCAACGTTTGAGGGACATCAAAATGAACAAAAATATATTGCTTGGAATTGGAATC